>CAXBLS010000064.1:0-18619 GCA_963976585.1 uncultured Kordiimonadaceae bacterium | reverse complement strand
ATTTCTTTGGTGTTGTAAGGATTATATCCCATGGTATCGATCAAAATAACTTCATTATTTTTTTCAGCATTTTTTGTAGCAACAACCAAGTCTTCGGGTCGTTCTGCTTCGGTCAGATTTATTTTAAGGACGCTGGCATAGCCTTCGAGCTGGGCTAGGCCGCCGGTTCGAAAAACATCAGTATTGATAAGGTGGACATTTTTCCCGCTTAAGACAAATTGACTGGCAAGCTTCGCGGTGGTGATAGTTTTCCCTGCTCCGGGCGGTCCAATCAACATCAACGGTCGCGGTGGCACATTATCGGATATGGGCTCAAAGTGAAACATGCTATCAAGAGCCGAAGCGAGGGTCAGTTCCGGTGTTTCACACTCAAGAGACTGCCCTAGATCAAGGAGCTTCAGCTTTATACTATCTGCCAGCCCGTGATGGTTTAAACTGCTAACGAGATCAACGGATTCTCTGGCGATATATTCTTCTTCAAGTTCACGTAGAGATTTATTGACTGGTGCAGATTTTGGTACTGGCGCGGGGTTCTTGTGTGGATTTACCCGTGGTGCCGGTGCTTCTATGGCGGCGGTTACTTTTACGGTTTTTTTGTCGCCTATTTCTTGTTCGGTCGTGTCAATAATGACCGCGTCATCACCAAGTGCGTCGCGAACTTTTTTAAGAGCTTCTTTTATGTCTGGTGCACTAAAGATTTTAAGCTTCATGAACCGGATCCTGAAATTGTGGTAATATTACGTCCCGTTATAACAACATTGGCCAGAAAAAGCATTAAATCTGTCCCAACGTTTTTATCTTAACTTTTGGGTGAATTTCATTCTGGGAAAGGACCACGGTCGCAGGTCTAAAACGTTCTATGATTGACCTTACATAAGGTCGGATCATCGGACTGGTCAGGAGTACTGGAAGCTCTCCTGAGTGTGCCTGATCTTCAAAAGTCATCCGGACAAGACCAATAAATTCCTGCAATTGACTTGGAGCCATAGCAAGCTGTTTTTCTTCACCATTTCCAACCAGGCTCTCGAGGAAGTTTTGCTCCCACTGCGGTGACAAACTGATCAGTGAAACGACGCCATCAGCATCGGCATTTTCGTGGCTTATCTGACGAGCGAGGCGGGTACGAACATGTTCGGTGACCATAATGATATTCTGCGTGTAACCGCTTGCTTCTGAAATGCCTTCCATAATCGTTGGAAGATCACGGATTGATATACGCTCACCTAGCAAATTTTGCAGGATGCGTTGAACGCCACTTTGAGATATTTGCGATGGGATCAGGTCGGCAACAAGTTTTTGATGTTCGGTCGGTAGATCATCAATCAGCTTTTGAACTTCTGCGTATGAAAGCAACTCCGACATATTGTCTTTAATAACCTCGGTAATATGGGTGGTTATAACCGTTGCTGCATCAACGACGGTATAACCACGGAAGGACGCTTCCTCCTTCATACTGGCATCAACCCACACAGCAGGAAGGCCAAAGGCTGGCTCGGTCGTTGCTTCACCCTGAAGGGCTACTTCTTCACCACGAGGGTCCATAACCATCAACATATTGGGCCGGATATCACCGCGGCCGCTCTCTGTTTCTTTCAGGCGAATGACATATGTATTGGCAGGAAGCTGCATGTTATCGAGAATTCTAACCGACGGCATAACAAATCCCATTTCAGAGGCCATTTGCCGGCGCAGCGCTTTGATCTGATCCGTAAGTTTAACACCGGTTTCATCATTGATCAGTGAAAGCAGGCTATAGCCAAGCTCAAGTCGGATTGGATCGATAAGTAGCGCCGTGGTGATCGGCTCTTCAACGGGCTCTGCCGCTTTGGTTTGATCCTCAATCACTAGTCTTTCTGCGGTTTGCTCTTCGGCCACTTGCTTTCTGGAGACCGTGACCGCTACAGCGGTGAGCAGTGCGGAAAAGAGCGCAAAGGGGAAAAAAGGAATACCCGGTAGCCACGCGAGACAGAACAGAAGGCCCGCACTGATGAAAATGGCGCGGGGATGGGTGGATAACTGCCCGAATAAGGCGTCGTTAGTTTTTCCGGTAATGCCGGCTTTGGTAATAAGTAAGCCGGCCGCCGTTGAAACGATAAGTGCTGGGATTTGACTGACGAGGCCGTCACCGATAGTCAGCAGCGTGTAGGCATTGGCCGCTGCATCAAAGGACATACCATTTTGTGCTACGCCAATGATGATGCCACCAATGATATTGATAAATGTGATAAGTAGGCCCGCTACTGCATCGCCACGGACATATTTGGAGGCGCCGTCCATGGCACCGAAAAAGGTGCTCTCGTCTTCAAGGTTTTTTCGGCGGGTTCTTGCCTGATCTTCATCAATAAGCCCGGAAGAAAGATCAGCATCAATAGCCATTTGTTTACCCGGCATGGCATCAAGACTGAAACGCGCGGCCACCTCGGCGATACGCCCGGAACCCTTGGTGATAACCATAAAGTTAACAATAAGCAGGATTGAGAAAACGATAATCCCGATGACGTAACTGCCGCCCATAACGAAGGAGCCAAAGGCGGCGATCACATTTCCGGCCGCTTCGGGTCCGGTGTGACCTTCGGACAGGATCAGCCGTGTAGATGCCACATTGAGCGATAGCCTTATCATGGTCGATATAAGCAATACCGTCGGAAAAGCATTGAATTCCAGCGGTTTTTCAACGAACAAACAGGTCATAAGAACCATAATGGAAAAGGTAATCGATATGGTGAGACATATATCAAGCAGCCACGGTGGTAACGGCAAAAACAAAACAATCAAAATACATGTGACACCAAGCGCCATCACGATATCAGACCGACCGGTCATAAAATTCGTTCCGTCAGCAGCTTTATTTGCGGAAGTGTCACTCATTTAAATTATCGTTTCCACGTTAGAGAGCATTTGGATGGTTGTCACCGGGGCTTGGTACATTTACGCCTTCTGACATATATATATTTAACTTGTTTCTTAAAGTTCTAATCGAAATACCTAGAATATTTGCCGCATGGGTTCTATTACCGAGGCAATGTTTCAATGTATCAATAATCAAATCACGTTCCACGTCGGAAACTGTTTTGCCGACCATACTGCTTTGCGCCAGCGGTCCAGTACCTTCAGGAGCGGTGCTCGAACCCGACTGGGCTTGTATATCAACATGGGGTTTGCCGTCTGGCAGCAGGATGTCATTTTTGCTGATCACGTTTCCGGTGGTCAGTAACACAGCCCTGTGCAGCGTGTTTTCAAGTTCACGAACATTTCCAGGCCACCTGTGATTGATTAGGACCTGCATAGCATCGTCAGAGATATCTTTTTCGTCGATAGCATTAAATTCAGCATATTTCTTTGCAAAATGTTTGCACAGAACCCTGATGTCTTCCGGTCGCTCCCTCAGTGGTGGAAGATTAAGATTTACCACATTTAGGCGAAAATGAAGGTCTTCGCGAAAACGGCCTTCTTTTATCTCTTCCTGAAGATCACGGTTTGATGTTGCTAAGATGCGAAGGTTGACTTTTACCGGGCCAGTTCCGCCGACACGGTCAATTTCCCGTTCTTGAAGGGCGCGCAAGAGTTTGGCTTGTAGCCGAACATCCATTTCGCTGATCTCATCAAGAAAAAGCGTTCCACCATCTGCTTCTTCAAACTTACCAATTCTTCTGGCGACAGCACCCGTAAAAGATCCTTTTTCATGACCAAACAGTTCAGATTCGAGTAAATTTTCCGGGATCGCCGCGCAGTTGACGCTGATGAATGGTTTATTTGCACGTCGACTTTTACTATGAACATAACGGGCCATAACTTCTTTGCCGGTTCCGCTTTCACCGGTGATCATGATGCTGGCTTCGCTCGGGGCTATTTGATCCGCAAGGCTCACCACCTGCATCATCACCCGGTCACGATAAATAAATTCGTGATCGTCTGTTGAAATGGCGGTCAGGACTGCGGCGATAAGCTCTGGATCGGGCGGTAGAGGGATATATTCTTTTGCGCCGGCTTTGATGGCAGCGACAGCTGCGTCAGAATCGTTACCAACACCACAGGCAACAATGGGCGTTGAAATACGTTCCTTTTCAAGTTGTTTGATCAGATCAGCGATATTCATTTGCACATCTACCATTAGCAGGTCGGCACCTTTAGCACGGATGAGTTTTAAAGCTGTTTCCTCGTCCGGTGCATGGGTGACTTTGGCACCATTGTTTATGGCAATCTTTGACGCAGTACTGAGTTGATCCCCTAGGGATCCAACGATGATCAGGCGCATTAATATATTCCTAATTCTCTAGTCAAAATAACTTATTCTTTGATGTTGTGGCAGCATTGCATTGAGTTGCACTTCGAGCCGGCGCGGGTTTTCCTCACGGCCAATAGAAAGTACACCCACCATATAAAGCGAATTCATTACAGACTCGTTTTGGTAATTACGCTCAGCCTTACTCGCAAGCGGCAGCAAAAGCATATGAGCGAGCACAGCCCCGTAAAATGTTGTAAGCAACGCAACCTGCATCGCCGGTCCAATTGTGCTGGGATCGCTGAGGTTTCCAAGCATTTGAACCAGACCGATCAATGTACCAATAAGGCCCATTGCCGGGGCAACTTCCGCACCGCGTCTGAGCAGGTCTACACTTTTCGACTGGATGCTTTGGGTATAATTTATTTCTTGTTGGAGAATTTTTTCAATGTCATCCGGCTTGGTGCCGTCTACGGTAAGATTAAGGCCTTTTTGTAGAAACGGTTCATGATTTAATCCCTTAGCGACGCCAGCCATAGCAAGCATGCCTTCGGACCGCGCACGTTCGGCAATCTGGATCATTGAAACACCAACATCGCGCGGATTATGTGGCTTGTAGGCCAACATTTTGGATAATGCGTTGGGTATATTCAACAGATCTTTCAGGGAAAAACTGACAACTGTAATTGCCACTGTACCCGCCAGAACGATTAAGATCGAAGGAGGGTTTAGAAATGCCAGGGGAGAACCGCCAATCATTATGGCGGATATTACAAGGATAAAACCTAGAACTATGCCGAGAAGTGTAATCAAAATGTCACCTAATCTTCTACTTTAATAATTTCCGTCATGGTTATCCCGAGCTTTTCTTCAACTAAAACGACTTCGCCGCGAGCTACCAACCTATTATTTACGAAAATATCAACAGCCTCACCGACTTTTCGGTCGAGCTCAAGAACAGCACCTGGTCCAAGTTGCAATAATTTAGAAACTTGCAAATTGGTTTTACCCAGCACCGCAGAAACCCTTACCGGAACATCGTAAATTGCCTCAAGACTCGATTCTGCGTTTTGGCCCTCAGCGTCTTCGGGCGCACCCGCCGGATCACTTTGTTCCTCTAGTTCCTGCCAGTCGACATTTTCTGTATCAGACATTAGCATTTTGTCCTTAATTTTTAGTTAGCTACAGCAATATTGCTCTTAATTTCGTTACGGTACTCAAGTTGATTGGTTTTCAGGAAATTGATCGAGACCTATTTCCGGCATCTCCTGATCATCTACAGTATTTTCTGTCATAATCGGCGCGTCGATAAAAATCTGCACGGTCTCTTCTATTGATTTCATAAGACCTTCAAAATCTCTTTCTGCACCGCCGTCAATCCATTCTACCCTACAGTCACTGACATTTGCCATGGTGTCGCTTATAAGGACGATCTGACCATTATAGTCGCTGGCTGTTTGCAGGGTATCAATTCTCTTTCTTAGGAGCGGTAACATCTTCTCATCAACGCGGATAACCATTCTCGGTTCAAGAGGGTTGTTTCTAAGACATTCCTGCACCAGCTGCTCTATTTCCTTTATTGGTTTTTCAGCAACAAGGGCGGGGGCTAGTTTTTGCACAATGGTCAGAACTAAAGCGGTGGCATTTTTTTCCATTGCCACGACCTGTTCTTCATGACGCGATGTAATCACTGCCAGTGAATCTTTAATGCTTTCGAGGATTGTCTCACAATTTTTTTCCAACGACTGAAGAGCTTCATTATATCCGTGTTCCTTGCCATCGGCAAAGGCATCATCGTTTAATTTTTGCATTTTGTTCGTATAAGTACCACCACCGCCATCAGCGGAAAAGTCATCATCAAAGGTAAATTTTACAGATTCCATCATATTTTCCTAATATACCAATTCTTCTTCGCCTTTTTCGGACAGGATAATTTCGCCAGCATCCGCGAGATCCTTAGCGACATTGACGATCTCCATTTGTGCCTCATCTACATCCTTGAGTTTCACAGGGCCCATCGCTTCCATGTCTTCTTTTAGAATTTTGGCAGCTCTTTCTGACATGTTACTAAAGAACAAGTCGCGAATTTTATCGGAGGCCCCTTTCATAGCGAGCCCCAAACGATCTTTATCGATGTTTCTAAGCAGTGTTTGTGCGCCCGTAGCATCCAGTTTCTGCAAATCCTCAAAGGTAAACATAAGGGCACGAATTCGTTCCGCACTTTCCCGGTTACGGTCCTCAAGTGAGGTTAGGAAGCGTGCTTCAGACGCCCGGTCCAGGTAGTTGAAGATTTCCGCTATGGTCTCGTGGCTATCTTTTCGGCTTGTCCGGGCCAAGTTATTCATAAATTCCACCCGCAGGGTGCTTTCGACTTTATCCAAGATGTCTTTTTGCACTGGCTCCATCCTGAGCATTCGGTTAATTACCTCCATGGCAAATTCATCCGGCAGCACACTCAGCACCGCAGACGCATGCTCGGGTTTGATCTTTGACAGGATCACGGACACTGTTTGCGGGTATTCGTTCTTAAGGTATGTAGCAAGAACGACTTCATTCACATTGCCAAGTTTATCCCACATGGTTCGACCGGCAGGGCCACGGATCTCGTCCATAATCTGCCCCACACGATCATCGGGAAGCATTTTATTAAGCAAGCGCTCAGTATTATCAAAGCTACCGGTCAACGAACCCACGGAAGAGACGCCGTTGGCAAATTCCAAAAAGAGTTCTTCGACCACCTCAGCTTCAACCGTCCCCAATGATGACATGGCAAGAGAAAGTTCTTTAACCTCTTCATCGTCGAGGAGTCCCCAGATTAATGCGCCATGATCTTCGCCGAGTGCGATCATTAGCGCGGCTGCTTTATCGTAGGAATTCAGATCCTGTATTCTTGATATATTACTCAATGTTCATTATCCATATAACCAGCTTCTGACCACAGCAACCGATTCGTCCGGATGCCGTTCAACAAGTTCCCCGACTTTCTTCAAAGTGGTGGCCTGTATTCTTCCTTCAACGGCAGCAACATCAATTGCCGCCTCCATACCTTGTGATTGCATGACCTCTCTTGCGGTGACCCTTTGTTCTCGCGGCAATGGCTGTGCGGGTTGTTGCGGCGGTGCAAGAGCCGCTTGTTCGCCGGGAGCGCCGCCTTCTATTTGTTGCGGTGCTCCTGCTACGCCGGGGGCTACAGCGCCGGCAAGTTGTGGTTGACGCATACCATCACCAGCTTGCGCCGTTGTCATATATGAAATGAGAGGTCGAAGCCCAAAAAGTATCAGCAGAACGGACACGATAAATAATGTCGCTATTTCAGCAATACGCATGATATTCAAGTTCGTAAGATCGAACATTCCCGTTTCGATTTCAGCTTCACCAAAATCTATTGGCGCAAACTCCATATTGATAACACTTAGGGTATCGCCGCGAAGTTCATCAAATCCCATGGTTGACTTGACAAGTTCTTCTATTTGAGCAATTTCTTCTTCAGAGCGCGGTTGATAGACGGGCGGTGTAACCGTTCCGTCTTCAGCCGTTGAACCGCCCACATAGCGGCCATCCACCAAAACGGCGACCGATAGCTTTCTGATCGAACCAGCTTCATTAATTTCCGTGCTGATCGTTTTAGAGAGACTAAAATTTGTTACTTCTTCAACATCGGATTCGTTATTCTGACTTTGTATTTCCGGCCCAGTATCTGCGGCAATCCCGGCATTTGGTAGATTGTTTGCAACTGAGATTGCTTCTTCCTGCTCAGAATTTTGTACGTTTGTAACCGTGCGTTCTCGTGTTGTCGTCGAAAGGGGCACCGCACCGTCGGGATCATAGGTTTCCGAATTGCTGGTGGTTCTGCTCATATCCAGTTCGGCGGTTACCTCAGCTCTTACTTTACCCAATCCTACAGTTTTTCCGATCAATTCTTCTATTTGACTGCGAATTCTGCTTTCGGTTGATATCTTCTTTTCTTCGATTGATGTCGCTAGTGAACCCAGTTCGCTTTCTGATGATCCACGGGCAAGCAAAGACCCTTTCTGGTCAACAATAGAAATCCGCTCCTGATTTAGTTCAGGTACAGATGCCGCGACGAGATTTTGGATGGCGACAATCTGTCCTCTGCCAAGTCTTCCGCCTCTCGTTTTAATAAAGATAGATGCTGATCCTTCACGACTTTCGTTACTAAAAAGACGTCGTTGCGGCAATACAAGATGAATTCTCGAACTCGAAACCTGTTCGATAGAATTTATTGTCCTTGCCAGCTCCCCTTCAAGGGCACGCAGTTGATTGATGTTTTGTACAAAACTGGTTGTGCCTAAATTATCCTGATTGTCAAAAATTTCATAGCCAACGGAGCCGCCTGTGTTGAGGCCCTGTGCTGCAATATCCATGCGAAGGCGCGAGACCTGGTCTTCCGGCACTAATATAGTGCTGCCATCGCCGACAAGTTCATATGGAATATTTTGTCCTTCAAGATTTTGAACGATCTGAGAGCTGTCAGCCAGATCAAGTCCACTAAAAAGAAGTGACATTTGCGGGGTTGAAAGGCGCATCGCCATGTAGGATATTATTCCTACGGTAATGAGAGCCACGGTAGCCATTGCGGCTAGTCTAGGCGCACCTAGAGTCCTGAAGAATTCTGCTAAACCATTCACTAAATTAATCCCTTAATAGTGATCTACCAGACAGAACCCATTCTGTTTATCTATCTGATTCTTACGAAATATTTAGTCTAAGCACATTCTTGCTCAACTTAAGCTTTAGTGAGTGTACCTCCTCTTTAGTAAACAGAAAGTTAACACTAGGCAGATATTGCCTAGTTTGAATTATTTTTCAAGGGACATTCGTCAAAATAATGCGGTTTTAGAGAAAAAAAGTGCTTTTTATAAATCAGGGGTTGTGGCCGACAATCGTATGAATCGTTTAAGTATTAAAAAAGGCCACCGGAATGATCTGGTGGCCTTTTATAAATAATTTTGTTGCGTCGTTTTTCTAGTGATGCTGAATTTTGTTTTTGTCCTGACGGTAATCCTGAACCCTCGTTGTACGAAGCCCAAGTAGTCCATCTTCATCAATAGCACGCTGCCATGACAAAAACTCCTCAACAGAAAGCGTATACTTTCTGCACGCATCTTCTAGTGACAGGAGCCCACCTCTCACTGCAGCGACCACTTCGGCCTTGCGCCTTACAACCCACCTTTTGGTGTTTGTAGGCGGCAAGTCGTCTAAGGTTAGCTGCTCCCCAGTTGGCCCAACAACTGAATCTGTTTCTAACATATTTTTAATACTCATATTACGCATATTCTCCGGTAACTTGTTTGGATACTTAGAGGATATGACAAGTGTCTAAAAATATGATTAATGAACAGCGTAAATTTGTTGTGAATGAAACGTAAAATTTTACCATATCCCATTCTGGCACAAAAAAAGTCCTCCGAAAAATCGGAGAACTTTTTAAATAACGTGTTGAATATTAACGTTTAATACGGTTCAATTCATCCAGCATTTCATCCGCTGTTGTGATAATTTTGGTGCTCGCAGAAAAAGCTCTTTGCACGGTAATTAAGCTGGTAAATTCTTTCGCAAGATCAACCGTTGATGCTTCAAGAGTTGATGGGGCAACAAAACCGGCTCCACCTTTACCGGCGAGTTTAAGATCGCCTGATCCAGATTGATCGGAAATAGTGTAACTGTTTCCTTGCCTTCTCGTTAAGCCATCAGGGTTTTGGAATGTCGAAATTGGCAGAATGAATACATCTCTGGCCAACCCATTATTAAAGAGCGCAGTAATCACACCTTCTTCATTTACAGAAACACCGATGACGCTACCAAATTTGGCACCATTGGTAGTGGTCGAAATAACAGTTGATTCGCCGGCAAATTCAGAAATGCCGTCACTTTGTCCGTCTGTTCCTAGATCAAAAGTAATCAGCCCTGGATCAGCTCCACCAGCCCAGTTAACGGTTAGTGGGGCCAGCAGTGCTGCGGACGTACCCGCAACATCAATAGTACCGTCACCATTGAAGGCAATTTGACCTGTAGCAAGTTGACCTGTCCCAGCCAGCGGTTGAACGCCAAGTTCATTAGGTGGGCTGACAAATATTTCTGCATTCCATAAATTATCAGCTTGCTTGATAGCTGCGAATGTCATGGTATGTAATCCGCCTTTGGCATCATAAACCTGCATGCTTGTTTGGAAATCCGGTTTTGTACCTTGGGTCGCCGGAATGATACCTTGCGAAACATCTGCATCATAACCTGCCATAGAGCCCGCTGCTGTGGCTGCATTATAAGTTGCGCCTGTGATAGCGGCACTCAGCGCCTGAGAGGATTGTAGGTTTGCACGAATGGTTGCTGACGTTGTTGCCTCCGCAGTAATTGTGAAGTCTGATACGTTAATAGGTGTTAGATTACCGATATTAACAGTTGGCGGGTTACCATCTGAATCCAGTTCATAGCCCTGAAGGTATAAGCCGGCCGTATTTTGAAGGAAACCGTTATCGTCAGGTGTAAATGATCCAGCACGAGTATATGAAATGGTCGAATCCGCACTTTGACTATCGACTTGGTTTGCCACAACAAAGAATCCAGCACCATCAATACTAAGGTCTGTTGCTGAAGATGAACCTTGCAACAAGCCTTGATGACTGATTAATGCTTGTGGCTTGGCGACAACACCGCCTGGTGAGTATGAGGTCGAGGAATTTGATTCAGTGACCAGTGAAGAAAATTTTGCCTGTGTGCCTTTATATCCGGTGGTATTGATGTTCACGATGTTATCGGAAATCATACCCATGGCGCTACTGTTAGCCGAAAGGCCTGACACGCCGGAAAAAAGTGATGCATAAAGTGACATGATGGTACTCCTTAATTAATAAATATCAAAATCGTTGGCGATATTTGTTTTGTTAAATTGATTTTGCGTTTCACGCGTCATTCAGTACCGTTTTCTTCAGGTAAGGGTTCTTGATTTAATACGTCTTTAACCGACAGCACATTTATTGGTGATGTCAAAAGACCATTTGCGGCGAGTAGAACTTGACCGTTTACTGTCTCTAAGCTCTCCACAATTCCTTTGGAATAAATATTGGTTTCAATTTTTTCTTCGTTACCGGAAATAGATTCTACTTCCAAAGTATAAATTTCTTTCGGTGTTCCTTCTTTTGGTGTCCATGAGAATTCATGTAAACCCGCCGAAAGCTCACCGTTTTCTTCGTGCACCATGATGCCATTTGCATCCTTAACGGTGATTTTCGTACTACTGGACGGCGCAGCTAAGGCATATTCCCAGCGTACCGATCCATCTTCGCGCACACCGGCTTTATCTGAACTAATTGTAACTTCTTTACCTAGATACCCTACCGTGTTCGTCGCGCTGAGTGATTGATTTTGCGCGATTATACTTTCCAGGTTTTGATTTGTCGCGATGGACTGTTCAACCCCGGTAAAGGCGACTAATTGTTGGGTGAACTGATTACTATCCATCGGCGCAAGCGGATCTTGATATTGCAACTGAGTTGTAAGCAGGTTTAGAAAATTATCAAAATCCTTGGCCAATGTAGTCGCAGAATTATTTGCGGCAGTTGACTGTCCTGCTAAAGCAGAAATATCCATTTTTTATCCTTCTCTATACACTGATGTCTATGGTTTGATTGGAATAGCCCATTCGTACTTCTTGCATGGACGCCACATTTGACATTTCATTTTGACTGTTTTCATTGTCTGCGGAGCCATTAAATCCCGCAAATTTTTGCCCTTTATTCTGATCGCTTTGTTTCATAAGCGAGAAGTCCATATTTTTATTCGATAAATTGATACCCGCGTCCTGCAACGCTTTTTCAAGTGTGCCCTGGTCACGTTGAAGCATCGTCAGGGTTTTTTCGTTCTCGACCGTCATGGCCGCGTGCATTCTTCCGTCCGCCATAAATTCAAGACGGACATCAACTTGACCCAATTCAACCGGGTGGAGTCGGATGCTAAAATTGTTGAGGCCTTTGACGACGTTTTTATTGATGGCCACAGTAATTTGTTCATTGATCATTTTGGCATCAAGCGGTGTGTCCGTTTTCACAGTAGCACCAAGATTTGAAACAGTTTTCTGGAAACTAACATCCTGAACTGCTAATAGCCCGCCCGTAGACAGTGCTGTCTGACCATTTGGCGCGACGGGCGGTGGCAGTAAGGTATCCAATTTTTGTCCCGCCATACCAAGATCAAGTTGAATATCGCTTTTTGTCGTGCTTAGCAGTGATGGCGTGGCGACACTAGACTGTGTATTTGCCGCTCCTGCTGCAGACGTGTTTGTGGCTTTTATATTCGTTTCCGGTGCCACAGAGGCGCCACCTTTTTTGGTTGTTGATGTCTTTTGAGCATTATTGTGGCTTTGAAGTACGGCAAACGGCAGTGTTTTCTCGCTCTCAACAGCTACGGTTTCTGGCTGTGCGACCGGTTTTTCCATTATCGGTGTTCGATCGATTTCATCCTTTATGGCCGTGGCGGAAATGATCACACCTGATTTTTGAGGTTCGGTCTCAGCTACAGTGGTTTTTTGTGGCGCGGTAACCTGCTCATTAATTGTAGTGTCTTTATTAAGAGTATCAGGACTCGGTTCTGGAATTCCAGCCTCTGAGATCTTAGGAGACGTCTGTTGAGTAGCGGAATCAGCATTCGTGGTAATTTTTGCGGGTATTGCGAACGGTGCTTGGTTTTGGGTTTCACCTTCAACGTAAGGTGTTGACTTTGCCGTCGCTTGATGAGCAGTTTCTGGCACTGTTGGTGCGGTAGTAGCTGTGCCGGTAAAAACAGGGGAATGTTGTTTCGCACTATCGTTATTGTTAAGATCGGCGCTCTGAATTCCCTTGACTCCGGCCTGATTTTCGTTGCCTTGCGGCGCTTCACTTTTATCGGCGACAAGACCCTTCACAACGCTCACGGCGGGAACGTTAGTTTCAGGATCCGTAATGGTTTTGTTGTTTGCACTACCGATGACTGGGTTTTCAGTATTTGATACTACTGCTTTTTCAGGGGCAACCTCTGCGATCAACAAATCCTTTGTTGTAACAGTTTGTACAGTTTTTTTCGGTCGACTACTTGTATCTTCTGTATTGACCGCGACAACATCGACTGGGTTTTTTTCATTTTGCTCTATAGCTGATTCGACTTCATCCTCTGATACTTCAACTGCCTTATCTGCGGCGGGTTTGGAAACAGTTGCGGCTGCAACGTCGTCCGAGTTTTGAACTACATTTTTATTTTTATGATCATCGCTGTTACTATAGTCGGGCTTGTTTTCCGACTTACTATACTCTGGTTGCTTACCGTCGACATCCTGATCATCAAGATGCTCTGTGAAGGGTTTTTCATAACGGCGATCATCATCTTGTCTGGATACAGAAGAGCGATCTTGGCCGTGATCCGATCCGACCGGCGACGTATCAGGGCGGCTGATACGATCACTGGCCCGGCTTGGGGCCGGAAACTCTTTAAACAATATGTCAACGCTCGTTGTCATGTAATATTTTATCCAAATAATTTAACTCGGTCGATTAAACGCAAAAAGGAGGCCAGTTTTTAAAAAAATTGTAATGCATTGTTATTAAACGATAAAATAATACGATATTCTGTAAAAAACTTGCATGCGGCAAAAGATTCCCAAGTCAGACAAGGAAAATCTTCCCAGTTGTGACGAAAGTTGCCGACCTGATCATCGACACTTTAATTAGGGTCAATATCCGCATCATTTTAAAATTGGCACCAACCTTGCATATGATTATTGGGAAAATAAAACAAATATGCATGGTTATAGCCTCTTTATAAAATGGGGGTTTGTAAAAAATATAATGTTTGCAGATGATTAGGTGAAAAAAACAGTGATGGAAGATATTAGTATCAGACATTTAAGAGAAGCCGAGGCAGTGGAGTCTTCGAGATATTTCTTCCGTTGCGGGCAACTGTTGCCGAGCCATCTTGCCATGAGCCCGAAGATCGGAGACGTACGATATGTCGATTAATGCTATTATAAATAATTCGCTTACCGGCCTGTTCACCAGTCAAACAGCGCTGAGAACAATTTCTGATAACGTATCCAATGTAAACACGGAAGGATATGTACGTAAAGTCGTCCGTCTTGATCCCAGATTAACAGGCTCCCAAGGGGCAGGCGTTGAAATTTCTGGCATCGAACGCGTTGTTGATAAGTTCCTCGTGAAATCAACTTACAATACTAAAGCCGACGCGGCCCGGTACGAGCTTGAGAACACTTTTCATTCTCGTATGCAGGCGCTACTTGGCCGTCCTGATGTCAATAGTTCATTGAGTGGTAAAATAAACGATATTTTTAATTCAGTGTCAGAGCTTGCTCTTAATCCGCTTTCTACAATTTTGAAGGAAAGTACGGTTGCAAGGATCGATGCCTTCGGTAACGAGATCGGCATGCTGGCGGAAAGTATTCAGGTTATGAGACTGGATGCCAGCACTCAAATTGCTGAAACGACAGCCAAGATTAACAGTCTGCTTGAGCGGGTAGATTTTCTCAATCCTCTTATTGTTAGAGAAACTGTTTCCACTGGATCAGCAGGCGCGCTTATTGAGCAGCGCTCGCAAGCGATTAGCGAACTTTCCGAACTAATAGACATCAATATCATTGAAACCGGCAACAACAAGATTGATATCAGCACAAAATCGGGCCTCTATCTCATCGGTAACACAAGACGGGAACTGCAATATAATTCACCTGGGATTGTGACGTCCTCGACACCCTTTCCACCGATCACGGTTCATGATGTTGATCCGACAACGGGCAACCTGTCAACGACAGGGCTTACACTGGATGAAAATCTTTCTTCAGGGGAATTATTCGGTTTGATGAATTTGCGAGACAATGAGCTGGTTGCTATGTCTGAGGAACTCGGCGCACTGGCTGCAGGTGTGATGCATGAATTTAACCGTGTGCATAATGATAATGTCGCGGCACCGCCACCGAACAGCTTGACAGGCAACAATAGTGGTGCGCTGACTACTGACCCTCACAATTTCACTGGACAAAGTACCTTTGCTGTAACAGACAGCAACGGTAATCTTGTTGATAGTATCACTATTGACTTTGGCGTGACGGGGCCTGACTTTTCTGATGTGATAAGCACAGTAAATGCGGGGCTTGCGGGTAATGGTGCGCTCGCCCTCACAAATGGTGTTTTAAGTTTCACGGCGACCAATGCAAGTAATGGTGTGTCTATATCACAAGTTGCGGGCAGCGAAAGCGATCGGGCTGGCAAAGGATTTTCTCATTATTTTGCAATGAACAACTTGATCGATGCGCGGTCAAGTGGTCGCTATGAAACTGGCGCGGTAGGAACCGATGCTCACGGATTTGCTGGCGGTGATACAGTTCATTTGGAACTCAAAGGTGAGGGCGGTATTGATCTTGCGAGTTATACTATGACCATAACAGGCGGACAGTCATTTGACGATATTGTTACGGATCTCAATGCAAGCTCACTCGGTTCTTTTGCGACGTTCTCATTGAGTGCCACAGGTGAGCTTATATCCACTCCAAACACGGGGTTCGATTTTGCGAAAGTACATGTAAAATCGGATACGACCACTCGCGGTACAAGTGGCAAAACATTTTCAGACTATTTTGGTATCAGTAATAGATATCTTATTGACGCGGCCTTTGACTTTGGTGTTACACAAAGAATTTCCGAGGATGTGAATTTGTTATCATTGGCGAAATTCGATGATACGGCGCTTGTTGGCGAAACGGCCATCAGCTTTGGTGATCAGCGTGGTGGTATTGCGTTGCAAGAGTTGGAAAATGAAAATGTGACGATCAGAAAAGCTGGCGGTCTCAATGCGTTTAACAGCACGTTGGGTCAATATACCTCAGCGGTTCTTGCGGATTTCGGATTTCGGGCCCAGCTGGCTGAAGGATTTGGCGAAGACAGTAAAATACTTCTTAACGAGCTTGACCAGCGTACCCAATCGATTTCCGGTGTTAATGTCGATGAAGAACTCAGCAATATGATTGTTTTTCAAAATGCCTACAGCTCAAGCGCGAGAATGCTGTCGGTCGCTCAGGAATTGTTCGATGAAATTCTCGGTATTGTCTAGAATTAATAGAGTTAGGATAAGAATATGACACGTGTATCAAGTTTTGGCCAACAACAGGTTATGCTCAACAGCATGCTGACCAATCAGGCGCAGATGTTTAAAGATCAGAAACAAGTGGCGTCGGGAAAAATCCACGAATCCTATAAAGAATTTACTGGCGAAGTGAGCACTTTGCTGGGCTCCAAGAACCTGCTGGATCGCACCCAAAGCTACATTGGCGCTGCGACCCATGTAAAACGTAATCTTGACGTCAATAATTTGCAGATGGAAAATATTGTTGGCAAAGCTGAGGATATTAGACAGGCAGTGCTCGAATCTATCGCCCAGGACAAAACATTCGTGCTGATGGATACTATTGAAGAAGCCTTTAGTTCGATGATTGCTTCACTTAACACTGATATTGGTGGCGTTCATATCTTTAGTGGAGGAAGGACCGATGTGAAAGCAGTGATAGCGGATGACCTGAGCGATTTGGTCGCTGCTGCTGCCGCGGGTGACTTATTTCAAAATGATCAACGCAAAGCGATTGCTAAAATTGGTAAAAATACCAATATGGAATATAGCCTTCTCGCCGATGAAGTGGCGGAAGATCTATTCGCAGCCATAAAGAATATAGCCGATTTTGACAATCTTACGCCAATTTCTGGCGACCTTACGCCAGCGCAGAACACCTTTCTTGAAAGCCAGATTGCCGTGTTTGATGCGGCGATTGCCGATCTGCGGATTGTCAATTCAAGTAACGGCATGCGCTATGGAAGGGCTGATGAGCTGCTCGAGGAGCATCAGGAAAGAGAGACATTTATGCTCAATTTCATCTCTGATATTGAAGATGTCAACATGGCTGAAGCGATTACACGGGTAAATAACGATCAAATCGCACTGGATGTTTCCTACAAGCTCACGGCTGAACTTTCCAGAATGTCGTTACTCAACTTTATCTAATAAACCGTGTAAAGACTTGCAGTTTTCCCAAAAGAGTATTATGTGACGGGAATGAGCAAGGAAATCTTAAATAGCTTGGGGATAAATAAACGCCCCGCAGATACGCGTGTAGTCGTCGCCATGTCCGGTGGTGTCGATAGCTCCGTTGTGGCCGCAATGCTTAAGGACCAAGGCTATGATGTGGTGGGGATCACGTTGCAGCTTTATGATCACGGTGTTGCGATCCAGAAGAAAGGTGCCTGCTGCGCTGGGCAGGATATACACGATGCGCGTCGGGTATCTGAGGCGATAAGCATTCCTCATTATGTGCTTGATTATGAAAGCCGTTTTAAAGATAGCGTCATGGAAGATTTCGCAGACAGTTATATTCGCGGCGAGACGCCGATCCCATGTGTGCGCTGCAATCAGGAAGTGAAGTTTAAAGATTTGCTAATCACCGCCAAGGACCTGGACGCCGATGTACTTGCAACGGGTCACTATGTAAGACGGGAAGGGGGTAATGATCACGCCCGGATGCATAAAGCTGTTGACCCTCTTAAGGACCAAAGTTATTTTCTTTTTGCTACCACGCAAGACCAACTCAATTATTTGCGCTTTCCTCTTGGCGGCATGGTCAAGGAAGATGTGCGCAAACTGGCTGAAAAATATAGCTTGACGATTGCTGACAAGCCAGACAGTCAGGATATCTGCTTTGTGCCCGAAGGTGGCTACGCAAGCGTGATCGAGAGGCTTCGTCCCGGAGCAGGAGTGCCCGGTGATATAGTGCATCTTGATGGGCGCGTCCTCGGTGAACATAAGGGTATCATTTATTATACGATCGGTCAGCGCCGTGGCATTGGCATCGGTGGGGGTGATCCGCTCTATGTCATCAAACTTGATCCTCATAAAAAACAGGTTATCGTCGGTCCTAAAGAAGCACTGGAAATTTCAAAGGTTTTCATAAAAGAACTTAACTGGCTCGGCGATAAGAAAATCCCCGAAGATGGTTTGAAAATACAGGTCAAAGTCCGCTCAACCCGCCCGGCAGAGCCAGCGACTCTGTTTGCTGGCGATAATGACCATGAAGCCTGTTTTATATTGGACAAGCCTGAGCTTGGTGTCTCCTCTGGGCAGGCGGCGGTCTTTTATGACGAGGATCGACTATTGGGTGGCGGCTGGATAATCCGTGCCGTTTCATCCTATGGGGATTAAGTAAAAATATCTGTTTACAGCGATATTACAATTCTCTATAAGATGCGCGGGTTCGGCACTTTTTGAAGAGTCGAATTTACATATTTTTGGCCTGATATTTAGGAATGGCGGGGTAGCTCAGCTGGTTAGAGCAGCGGAATCATAATCCGCGTGTCGGGG
>CAXBLS010000063.1:0-18634 GCA_963976585.1 uncultured Kordiimonadaceae bacterium | reverse complement strand
TGTGATTTCAAGCGTGATCGGCATTGAGTTTGATGAAAACACCGTGTGGGGAAAGCTGGATATTGGCGAGCTTAAGATTCTTATTCATTTGGCGCTTAAACAATATGAAGACGCCAAAGAACTCATATTCGACTTCCTTAACTTTAACGATAATACCGTGGCACGGATTTTATTTTATCAGGCGCTGGATGCCCTGCTTGATATTACATTGGACGACGATCTGGACGTGCAGGATTTCCTTCCCAATATGACCAGAATGTATGGCGGCGAGACAATGGAAAATGCCCTCGGATCAGTGACGGGTGATGTTAAATTTTACGGATTGACAAAAACGAGTATGAAACTGGAGGGCCTCGATAAGCATTTGAAGTTGATTGAAAGCTATCAAAAACTTCATAAAGCCCGGGAAGCCAGAATGGCAAAAGAAGTATAGATATAAGGTTTAAATAAGACCCCGTTTATTGCGTCCACATTATTTGCCTTAGTAGTCCCAGAACCATTTAATGGACAGGTTATTATCATTATCCAGTGTGCGTCTTGTTACCAGTGACAGATTGCGGGAAAGACCCACTTCAACACTAGTTGCGGTTTGGCCCGTTGCGGGAGCCGTTGAGACTTCCACGTAAACATTATCGGTAAGATATTTCCCCCCTGTAATGGTGGTGCCATATTCTCTTGAGGCGTCGTTGTCGATTGACAGCCTATCAACGCCAATAGCGCTTCTTATGCCGCCCATAAGTCCCTGTCCGCCACCATTTGAAAGAGAATGAATAGCAGCCGCCAGCTGGACGGCTTCAACCGTAGTTAGCTGTGCGACAGATGTTCCAAATAGTATTCTTGCCATCACTTCATTTTCCGGCAAATAAGGTGTAGAGCTCATTTTAATACTAGGGTTTGAAGCGGGGCCGAAAATTCTGATGGTTGCTGTCATATCCGGTAGTTGGTGTTCTGCGAGAATTTCAATGATCGGATCATTGCTGCTATTTCCCGGGAATGAGAAACTGCCGCGGGTCAGGTTAAATCGTTTTCCGGAAAATTCGAAAAAACCTCTAATTTGAGACGCGGTACCGCCTATTATGGGTTCCTCTGAGGTTCCTGTAATTTTAAGATCGGCCTGCCATTCTGAATCCATCCCGAAGCTGCGAATGAATAATTTTCTTGGGGCGCGCAAATTAAGATCCAGATCGACAGGTTTCAGTTCTTCGTCTTGCTTGCCATTTTTGGCGACGATACCATCCGAATTGATTTCAGTAACATCCAAGGTTGGAATAGCAGGGCCACCCGCGTTAATGGCACCAATATCCGCATTCTCAATGTTGATATCACCCTTCAAACTGGATTGCTCAGAATTTTTTATGAATATCAATTCAGACGAGGTGGTGATCGAGAGTTCGGGTTGCCTCACCAGCTTCGCGCCTGCAAGGGATAAATTTACTTGAGCATTGTAATCAAGATCTTGATCGACCCGAATATCGGCCGTCGCGGCCATTGTGCCGTCCTCCCCATCATTTGCACTAAAGTGATCAAGTTTTAAATTGCGGTCAAGGATTGTTGCGGCCATATCAATATTACCAGCAACAAACCCGCTTTGCATATGTTCGTATCGCCCGGAAGAAAGTGTAAGCTCGCCATCAATATCTGGTTTGCTGATCGTGCCGCCTATGGTCAAGGTGGTTTGCAGATCACCACTGAGGTCGTGATCCGGCTGATTGACCACTGGCCAAATGCTCGCGACCTCGCCCTTCCAGTTTATATGTCCTTCTAAGATTGCCTGTTCATCAAGATGGGCAGTAAATGTTGCGGGATCAATTTTAAGTGGGATTTTTGCGTCAAAAATGGCGGAAAAACTCTCATCCAGAGACATAGTTCCGGTAATATCTGAACTTAATTCAGTAACTTTGCCAGTAACCGCGAAATTCATACTTTCAGCATAAATGCTGGATTGGTCAGGGAATTCTATATCGGTAAGGTTGAGGTTGAAATCGGTTAAAAAACTATCCAGTGATTTATTTAAATCCAACGTGCCGTTTAAATGACCTGTGAGCGGAAATTCTTGTAACAAAACTCTAATTGGTGCCAAGTCTGCATTGTCTGCTTCAATGTTCGCATGAACAGTATTTGAGATGACTTCTGCGCTGCCACTAATGGTGCCATCGCCGAGACCTAAAATAAACGGTGAAACCGCAATGTTGTCGTCCGCCATTATTATCCCGTCTTCGTGCTCAAAGGATATGGGGGTGTCACCAATTGATCCATTCATGGATGCTGTTAAAGTTTGAATATTTTGCTGATCCACTTTGAAATCACCCGTAAGCTCAATCTGATATGGCATGCTATTTGTACCATTGGCTATTGCAGTATAAGCAAACCCCTCTTTTATTTGATCCGCTGAAATTTGAGCGTCGGCAATTTGAAACTGTGGGTGCATGAGTTCGTTGATAATTGCTGTCAGTTTTACTCTTGGGTTGTTTTCAAGCAACAGCATATCGGCAGAGATTTCACCTGATTTCAGACTAACCAAATCAGCCTCGTTGAGAGACAGCAGTATATTTTCAAGATTTGCATTGAGGATAATTTTTTGCGTGGCATTTTCATCTGATAAGGTGATGCTCGCGTCTATATTCCCTGAGTTCACGCTATCCAGCTCTCGCTCATTCGTTTGAATAATAATTTCCCCTAAGGCAGGGTGCTCTGGTTGGAGGCTTATGTTGCCCGTCGCCTGATAGGGGCCCAAGGACAAATTTAAGTCGGGAAGATTGAAGGTTTCATTTTCTTTGGCCAATTTGGCATTCAGGATAAATAATCCAAAAGTGCTTTCGCTTTTACTTTCAAGAGTAGCCGCAACATCACCCAGAATATTATCTGCTACTAATTTTGCTGTCAAATCGGAAAGCGACAGCCCTTGAATATCTAGCGCGTTGAATCCAGTTTCAGCTTTCAATGAGGGGTTTTTCAAACTTCCGCTTAATGAACCCGTAATTTTTATGTTTCCTGTAAGAGACATTCCTTCAAGATTCTTTATCTGCTCCAGTTTTTCAAATTCCAGATTAAAAATTGCATCTCTAATTTGTTGCTCGGGTGATATCTCGCTCTCAGCTACAAAATTTATATGGTCAGCGTTGAGGGCAAGGTCACGAACGCGAAGCGTGCCCTCACTTGACTGTTCGATATCAACCTTTAATTTCTGTGCTGGTCCGATAAGTTCACTGATGAGCGCGTTTTCCAGTGTCATATTATCTGTGTTCAGTTCAATATCTGCTTTGAGGGGCGCATCATTATTCGCTCTAGCACCGCTCAGTGTCAGTTTTGCATTGCCCTTAAGGCCCACATCGACATCCATCGCCCTTGATATGTTTGATAAATCTGCAACCGTTACGCCAAGATTGACCGCTGCTGCGCCCGTCGTGTTGGCAAATGTTGCTTCAGCACCTATTTCCATGAAGCGGTTACCAAGGATGAATTGCTTTAAACTGGCAAGGCTACTATTTTGATCAAATGATCCATCCAGGGCCCAAATAAATCCTGGCTCAACCAGTCCCTCAATGGCTTCAACGGAGCTTCCAGAAAGCGATATTATCTTTCCTTTAGAGGTTATCTTTATAGTCTGAGCAGCTAACTCGGCTTTGATCTCTCCGGCTAAGCGGGCTTCGATTTGATCAATTGTTCCTGCAGAAAAATCATCAAATGTAACGTGTAATTGAGGGCGTGATGATATGCTGGTTAAAACGCCGTTCATGTTAAATGGCGTGACGTACGCGGGTGCAATTATTGGCTGCAACGGACTGACATCAGTGAGGGCCAAGGTTAGATTTAACTGATCAAATATTTCTGGCTGGTTTAGATTGAGAGCCCCAATTGCGTCAATGTTCATAAAATGATTGTTGATGGCTGTAATTATGTCCCATTTGTCTTTACTTGACGATGGTTTCATATTCAGCTTAAAAAATGTCGGCTTAGAACCAATATCTGCAAATTCAGTTGGCAGAAAATTTTCAATGATTATTTCAGATAAAAGATCGAGTTCAGCGTCTTTAAAGCCCACATCAGTATGCGATATTTTTTTTTCACCGAGTAGAACGTCAATATTTCCTGACCAGTCATTGATCGGGCCTTGTCCGTTAATCTCTGCCACAATATCTTTCGCAACATCCAGCCCAGCAAGCGAAATGAAAAAACCATCTTTCGGCGCTGAAAGTGTCATATCAACATCCAATGACGAACCTTCACGAGGATAAGAAACGTCTATATGGATTTTGTCCTGATTGCTCTCACTATTAACAAGATTTGTTTTGATGGTTATCCCATCCGCCTCTGTTAGCTTCAACGCGCCACTAAGTTTAAAATTTGAACTGACATTCGCGAAAGTTTCACCAATGATTATTTTGGAAGCAGAAAAATTTTCAATGACTATATCAATAGGTAGTTCTGGCAATGTAAGTGTGAAGGGTGTTTGATCCTCCGGTTCGCTTTTTTCTTCAGGCGTTTCAGGGGTTCGTTTGAGGTCGACCAAATTTGCTGATATTTCTGAAACATGTAAAGTGCTTGCAAAAATAGAAGCGGGTGACCAGGTTGCTTTTATGTCCTGAATTTCCAGCCATATACCTTGCCGGTCAGAAAGGGTAACTGAAGATATCTGTAGATCGGAAAAAATTGATCCTTCTATCTCACCGATTGCTATTGAACTCTCTGCTGTCTTCAAACTGTCTTCTACCATGGAGGCGATTTTCTTGTGACCACTACCGCTGTCAAGATAACCGATCGCAACGACCACTAACGCCAACAATACGGCGGTGATGTAAGCACATATTTTTGCCATTTTTTTCCAAAGTGGTTTATTCGTGTTATGTGCGCGCTCTACCATCAAAACGCCTGTCCAAGACTTATATAAATTTGGAAATTACTATCGCTTTCACGTTTATTAAGGGGCACCGCAACATCAAAACGAAGCGGGCCAAATCCGGTGGCATAACGTGCTCCAACTCCTGCTGCGTATCTTAAATTATTGAATTTGGGTGTTGTGCTGTCATACACATTCCCGGCTTCGGCGAATGTGACAAATCCTAGGTTGTTTTCAAGTTTCCATCTGAATTCCGCGGCAAATTCATTGACCGAACGACCGCCGAGCGGTGTACTGTCAAAGGCGAGCGGACCAACGTGCTGAAATGCAAACCCGCGAAGGGATCCGCCACCACCAGAGTAGAACCTCCGGGTCGCAGGTAATGTGTCGTTCTCGACACCAATAATTGATCCGAGCCTCGTTCTAATGGCAAAGATAAGATTTTCTTTCGCGGTCAGTGCAAAATAGGCGCTGGCACGAAATTCGCTTTTCAAGAATTTAAATGTTTCCTCACCGATACCGTAGCTGGGTGCGGTAATAATTGAAGCTCTTATCCCCCGGTTGGCGTCAAGTAGATTGTCCGAGCTATCCCAGCGAACACCAAATGGAAATGAAACTAGGAAAAAATCCCGGTCACCAAGTGTATCAGTAACATCACTATATTCCAGCTCGACATTTGCGAGCAGGGCCAGGTCGTCGGTCACAATGCGGTTAATACCCGCTCTGGTTTCAAGCACGTGGGCAAAAAACGCAGCCGTATCCTGACGTCTAAAAACGCCTTCGAATGACAAGGTTTGATCAAGACGTTTAAAATGCGGTATTTCTAGCAAGCTGGCTAGGGATTGTTCAATCTCAGAAGCGCGCGCTGTTATTTTTAATCTTTTACCATCACCCATTAAGTTTCTGTGTTGCCACGATACTTCGCCGCCAATGCCTTCTGCGGTCGAATAACCGACGGAGGTACCAATGGTTCTGTGTTTTGCTTCAATATGGTTGACCGTGATGGCAGCGTGGTCCTCACCTTGTGGCTGTATTTCAATGTTAATACCAGAAAAAAGGTTTGATTTGATAATGCGCTCTTGCAGTTCGTCGATATATCTTTGCTGATAATAACTGTCGCTTGGCCAGGTGATGAATTTGTCAATGAATTCGGCGTCAACCGCATCAAGTCCAGCAAGTTTAACGGTGCCCATTCGTCTGCGGATGCCGGGTTCCACATTGAAATTAATCGTCATTTCTTGTGTCTTGTGATCAACGACAAGGTCGCTTTGAATATCTTTGGCAAATGGATAACCAAATTTCGGCAATGTGGTTAAAATATTGGTTTCTGCATTTAAGACAGGGCCAGCTCTGGCGGGACTCCCCGTGGTGATATCTATAGCGTTATAAATGCTATTGCGGATATCTTCATCGGGCTCGTTGCTTTGATAATTTATTGTAATTTCGCCGAACTGGTAAAGGGGGCCAGGAACAACAGTCAATCTGATTTCGAAATGATTGCCGTTTCTTAGAAATTGTTCGAACATTTCGCCAGCGTAGTAACCTTCCGCTCTTAGTATCTGCGTCATAACGGCGAGATCAGTGTTTAGTTTGTTTCGCAGATTGGACACCGAAATCAAGGTTTTAGAGGCTTCGCGAACCAATAGAGAGGCTTCATCGAAAGTTTGTAGAATTTCCGAGTATTCTCCGTCCTCGAGGCCAATTATTTCAAAATTATAGGAAATGTCATCTGCAGCGTAGCTTTGGTTACTAAAGGAGAGCAGCACCAGAGCACAAAAAAACATCGTTTTAAGTCCGGAAAGCTTTCTTTTATCCCTGTTGAGCTGTTTATATAAATTTACTATCACGTTTGATTTTCACTGCTTTTTATTTTTTATAGCACTAGTGCCTAAATTTGGCCATTTCATGGTTTTTCTACAACTTTTATAATTTTTCAAATCTAGCATAAAAATTTTGATGCTCGCAGACAATTGTCCAATAATGAAAACATCAAATATTCTATGCGATTCTGAGCACACGTTCTATAAAGAAATAATTACGAGAGTCCCAGTTATTATAAGGAGAAAGCTGTTGAGTGATGAAACAGGATTTGGAGCCCTAAACGGATTACGGGTCATTGAACTTGGTCAACTTATAGCGGGGCCTTTTTGTGGGCAGTTGATGGCAGATCATGGTGCGGAAGTGATAAAAGTGGAGGCGCCAGAACGAGAAGATCCCATGCGCCACTGGGGGCAGAAAGGGCCGCTTTGGTGGCCTATTATTGCCCGTAACAAGAAATGCATTACTCTCAATCTTCGTGTCAAACGAGGTCAGGATCTGCTCAAGGAGCTTGTAAGGGAAAGTGATATACTGATCGAGAATTTTCGACCCGGTACCATGGAGAAATGGGGACTTGGTTATGAGCAACTCAAATCAGTAAATCCGGGTATTATTATGGTTCGCGTTTCAGGATATGGTCAGACGGGACCAGAACGCGAAAAGGCCGGTTATGGATCAATTGGCGAAGCTATGGGCGGCATGCGTTATCTGGCAGGAGATCCGTCTCTCCCGCCGAGCAGGATTGGCCTTTCAATCGGGGACAGTCTCGCCGCTACTTATGCCTGCCTTGGTGCGCTGATGGCGCTGCGTCACCGAGAGCAGACCGGTGAAGGGCAAGTGGTTGACAGCGCAATTTATGAAGGGGTGCTCGCCATGATGGAAAGTGTTGTTCCTGAATATACCCAGACAGGATTTATTCGTGAACGTACGGGATCGTTCCTACCGAAACTGGCACCTTCGAACGCCTATCCGACCCTTGACGGTGATCTGATCATTGGCGCAAACCAGGACAGTATTTTTGGACGGCTTTGTGATGCGATGGGTAGGCCGGACTTAGCGACAGATCCAAAATACATTGATCATTATTCGCGCGGTGAAAATCAGGCAGAGTTGGATAACGTGATTGCTGATTGGAGCAGACATCTGTCCTCCGAAGAGGTACTTGGACTGATGGAGGAACATGGCGTTCCCGCGGGTAAGATTTTTACTACTGAGGATATGCTGAATAACCCGCAATATAAGGCAAGACAATCAATCACCAAGGTCGAACATGACAAATATGATAATTTATATATGCAGAATGTTTCTCCCAAGCTATCAAAAACACCTGGAAATATTTGCTGGGCAGGCGTTACTGAGATGGGATCTCATAACGACGAAGTGTATGGTGGTATATTAGCCAAGGATGATGACGAAATTAGTGCCCTAAGACGTGAAAAAGTCATTTGATCAGGACGATGTATTTGTCCCCATAGCCTCGTTGACGAAGGCAATTTGATTGAGTTGTGCCCAATAATAAAATTTGACTCCACCGGGCAGAATAAATGCAACTAGGATTAGGACTATTGCCAAATTCTTGTGCATTTTGTTGGCAGACTTTTTCGGCCACAGGGCAAAATAGATGATGGCCGCATTGAGCGTCGAGAGGAGAATGAGTAAAAGCCATGTCATGGAGTATTCCTTTAATACTATTTGGCGAAAAGAGGTAGGATGGACCGTTCAATGATTTCAGGATACAACGATCCTGAGAAATGAAAAAGCACCTTGCCCTGGCTATCAATCACAAAAGTTTGTGGGATGGTCGAAAACCCCCACTCTGCATCAGCGTCTCCCTTTTTACCGGATGCGGTTAGATGAAACGGATTGCCATATCTCTCTAAAAACTGTTTTGTCCGCTCTGGATTGTCGCGGTAAGCAATGCCAAAAATATTAATGTCTTGGTCGGCCAATTCCATCAACAGCGGATGCTCAACCTTGCAGGGGCCACACCAAGAGGCAAAGAAGTTTACGATCCTGATATCCTGCTTTGCAAGATCGGACCGACTTACTGTCTTTGATTGGTCATAGAGGTCGGGTAGTGTAAATTCAGGAATGTCTGCCATTTCCCAGTGCTCCTGCTCGCGAAGCCGATTATCTGCAAAAATCCATGAGATCTGCGTATATAGAATAAATACAGAAACCAGTAGCAATAATTTTCTCATAAAATCTCCCGGGGAAAAATCGTCCATAGTAAGGCTAGCAGGTCATTTATTTGGTTGCAATATAATATGGCTGAGATCCATCGGTGTTTTTCCTTTGAGTGCCATTAATATGCCTTTTGCGAATTTAACCTCTAGATTTATAAAAGGATTTTAAGGTATGGTTTCATCATAACGGGTTCAGGTAAACTAGGGATGGGGTTAGTATGACAGAAAAGGTAAGTCCGAAATTTTCAGATATTGATATCTGGTCAACTGAGGACATGATTAGAGTGATGTTTGAGGGACAGGTCGAGGCCGTCGCCGCGATTGAAAGCTCGATACATGACGTAGCAGAGGCGGCGAAGGCCGCCGCTGATAAATTGGAAGATGTGGGTCGTCTTGTCTATGTCGGTGCCGGAACATCGGGGCGCCTGGCGGTGCAGGATGGTGCGGAACTCACGCCGACTTTTGCTTGGCCGACAGAGCGAACCGTATTTTGCATGGCTGGTGGTATGGGAGCGCTGACCGTCAGTGTTGAGGGCGCAGAGGATAATTTCGATGATGGTGTCGCTGAAATGGACCGCGTCGGTCTTGGCGTTAATGACGTGGTCGTCGCCGTAGCCGCGAGCGGAACAACACCTTTCACGCTTGGTGCGGTTAGCCGCGCGAACGCTATTGGTGCCTTAACAATCGGCATTTCGAACAATGCGAAAACCCCGTTGCTGGAGAGTGCCGAACACGCGATTTTGGTTGAAACCGGTAGTGAAATTATAGCCGGATCAACGCGCATGAAGGCCGGGACGAGCCAAAAAGCGATCCTCAATATGCTTTCAACCGCCATCATGACAAAACTGGGCAGGGTTTATAACGGCTTGATGGTTGATATGATTGTGTCCAACGATAAGCTGGAAAAGCGTGCCATTAACATGATTTGTGATATTGCGCACTGTTCTTCGGACATCGCCGTCGCCGCGCTTCAAGCTGCGGATAAACATATTAAGACCGCAGTTCTTATCAGCTTGGGCGAAAGCGTAAGCCAAAGCCGGTTGATTTTGAATCAGGCCCAGGGAAACTTGCGTGGTGCCCTGGAAATACTCAAAGCGAAATCATAACGGGAGCACTATTTTTTTGTCTTCTGGCGGTCGCTACGGCCGATTTATAAACTCCACCCGTCTCTATATTCTCTCATGACAAATTGATTGGCCGGATCAAAATTCGTTATGCTCATTAACTTGCCATCCCACAGCAGCTTCTTGCGTCCAGGGAAATCAAACTGATCGCCATTTTGTTCGCGTAAGTTATAGCTTCTGATGGCCAAATTGCCCATCAGGATCGATTCTGTGAGCGGACCTGCGAAATCAAATGACGAGGTAAGGGCTTTATGTTTGGCACCGCCGTAACCGTCTTTGCACGCGTCAACCCACTGTCTGTGGTGACCATTTTCTGGCAAGGCAAGCTCGACGTCTTCGAGCGCGTCGGTATCAAATTTAATCATTTCTCCGGTATTGAAATAGATCTTTGGATTTTCTGCATAGGTGCCGCAGGTCATAATACCTTTGTCGCCCATCATGATCACCCCATTCGTACTGCCCGGGTCACCGATGTCATGATCAGCGGGTATTAGATCTGGGTGAAATGGCCTCAATCCGCCATCGGTCCAGGTTAACTTTACACTGACGGGATTTTTGTTACTGGCCGGGAACGTGAGTTGCGTTCTTGAGGACGGTGGGCAGGATTCCGGCAGATAGTCTGGCACCCAATCTTGGGAATATATGGCACCGACGCTGCTTTCAACCTCCGTAGGGTAACCAAGCCCAAGTACTCTGAAAGGAGGGTCAATAAGATGGCAAGCCATGTCGCCCAGCGCCCCTGTTCCGAAATTCCACCAGCCACGCCATTTAAACGGATGATAAAGGGGGTGATAATCGACCCACTTCGCCGGGCCGATCCAATTGTCCCAGTCAAGACCGTCCATCAGGGCGGGCATCTGAGTTGGTGTTTTAATACCCTGCGGCCATACCGGGCGATTGGTCCAGACCTGAACTTCATTGACATTGCCGATCAATCCCTCGTCAAACCATTTCATCATTTGCTTGACACCGGGACCCGAAGCGCCCTGATTTCCCATCTGGGTTACTATTTTATACTGCTCGGCGCTTTTGGTTAAAGTTCTCGCTTCATAAATGTTATGTGTCAGCGGTTTTTGAACATAGGTATGGATACCTCGTCGCATTGCATTCATCGTAATAACAGCGTGAGTATGGTCGGGGGTGGAAACAGTGATGGCATCAATATCCGTCATTTCATCCAACAGTTTTCTAAAGTCTTTATACTTTCTGGCATTTGGAAATTTTTCAAAGGCGTCCGCCGCCATATTCCAGTCCACATCACAAATCGCGGCTATATTTGATGCTCCATCCCCCCAGGCATTTACTGCGTCAGAATAACCTTTACCACCACCGCCAATTACGGCAATGTTGAGCTGATCGCTTGGCGCCGTAAAACCTTGCCCAAGCACATGCCTGGGAACAATTGAAAAGCCGATTGCTGCTGCGGCACCTTTTTTAATAAAAGATCTTCTTGAGGTGTTTTGTGGTGGTTTCATGTGAATGCTCCCTTTATGCTTACCTTATAAGAGAATTTGACGTGCGTCACTGGTAAATTATCGCTACAGTGTGCGCTTGTGAATTTGCCAATCTGATTTTATAAAGACAATGATAATAATAGATAATAATAAAAAAGTGGGAAGAAAATGGATAAAGATAAACGGCGGGGGCTTAAGTTCGATAGTAAAGCGGTATATTGCCCGCCTGACGAGGCAACGAAATCAATCAGTCCACCGATCATTATGTCATCAAGTTTTCAATATGACGCTGAAATATTTCAGCGCATCGTCGATGGTGCCCGCAAGGAAGTGAATATTTACGGTCGCTGCGGCAATCCGTCTGAGTATCAATTTGAAGAACAAATGATGATGATCGAAGGGGCCGACGCCTGTCTTGCTACCGCATCAGGAATGGCGGCTATTTCGGTTGCGCTTCTTGGCCTGCTTAAAAGTGGTGATCATATCGTCTGCGACTGGACCACTTATAGCTCAACCCATGAAATGCTTGATCACCGGCTCACTGACTATAATATTGAAACCACCTTTGTCGACACGGCCGATGTGGATGCTGTTCGCGCAGCACTGCGGGACAATACTAAAGTCCTCTATTTTGAAACAATTGCCAACCCGTCCATGAAAGTGGCAGAAATGGCGCCGCTGGTGGAAATGGCCCATGAACGGGACATTGTTGTTATGTGCGATAACACGTTTGCCAGCCCCTATGTGATGCGTCCACTGGATCATGGTGTTGATATTGTTTTGGAAAGTGCGACCAAATTTATTGGCGGTCACAGTGATGTTATTGGTGGTGCTATATCCATGAAATCGGATCTGCTACCAAAAGACTTTCTTGAACAAATTCGCTGGAATACAATGGTCAAGCTCGGTGCACCGATTGCGCCGTTTAATGCCTGGATGTTATCGCGCGGCATCCAAACCTTAAGTGTTCGCGTTGAGCGCGCCTGTCAATCTGCGGCAAAGCTTGCGCAGCATTTTGAAGGCCATCCGCTGGTGACGAAAGTCTGGTATCCGGGCCTCACGTCCCATCCGCAGCACGCGATCGCCAAAGAACAAATGCCAAAATTCGGCGCGATGCTTACCTTTGATGTTGGCGATGGTAACCGCGCTCTTAAAGTGCTGGATAATCTTGAGCTATGTTGCTTTTCCGCAAGTCTAGGCGGCGTACGCACGACAACGCAGATACCGGCACTGATGGCTTTTCTTGATATTCCAGAAGAAGAGCGCCTCGAGATGGGAATTTCAAATGGAATGATCCGCGTTTCGGTTGGCCTTGAGGATGTGGACGACCTCATTGCTGATTTTGATGCGGCGCTTGCGCTTCTGTGATAGGACCATTTTATGCAATTAAAGAAAACACTTAGTTTTTGGGATGTCTTTGCCATTGCCCTTGGTCAGGTGATTGGCTCGGGTATTATGGTACTGATCGGTATTGGTATTGAATTTACCGCTTACGCGGTGCCGTTTGCATTTGTCCTTTCTGCAACGCTTTCTCTCATTAAACAAATGCCCGTGGTTTTTATGGGATCAGCGATGCCGGCGACCGGCGGGCTTTATGTCTATTGCAAGCGGGTGCTCGGCGATAAAATTGGTTTCTTTTTTCTCGCACTTCTTCTTATTACCCATATTCTCATTGCCCTCTTCGCCCTTGGGTTTGCCAATTACGCGGCGGCTCTTTTTCCGGCATTGGAAGACAATATAAAATATGTGGCTCTTGGTATATTGGTGATATTTTATTTCGTTAATCTAGTCGGTATTCGACAAGCGGCAGCAGTACAGAAGTTAATGATTGTTCTGCTTCTTACCGGTCTTTCTACACTTATCTTTTTTGGCATTTTGGAAGTCGATTACAGTAATTTCGTCGATCAGGAAAAACTATTTCCCGCTGGATGGTACGGATTTGCCCTTGCATGTGTGGTGATGTCCTTTGCTACCGGCGGGGCTTACTATGTATCGGAACTTGGCGGCGAAATGAAAAATCCGCACCATGATCTACCACGGGCAATTGTTTTTAGTACATTGATCGCTGCTTGTTTCTTCGCCCTTGTATCTATTGTTGCTGTTGGCATTCTTCCTGTTGAACAGACGGCGGGAAAAACCCTGTCAGAAGTTGCTAGAGCGATCCTGCCCCCGGCCGTTTACGGAGCTTTTATTGTCGGTGCAGGGCTGTTCGCCCTTGCGACAAGTATAAATTCAACCTTTTCATGGGCGACCAAGTCCGTGCTTATTGCCTGCGAAGATGGCTGGCTTCCTAAGGGGATAGCTGTCGTCAATAAAAGATTTAACACGCCACATATATTGCTCACCATTTTGCTTCTCATCGGTGCAGCGCCGATACTGGCTGACTGGGATCTTACCTATATCATTATGCTGGGAAGCGGGTTGGTTTTTATCTATGATATGGTGCCGCTGGTTGCGGCCTTTATGCTTTCCAAAAGACTACCAGACGTGTTTGCTGCGGCTAAGCTGAAGATGTCTGAGAAAACACTAAAGACATTTAGTGTTGTTGGTATTCTTATTTTAGCGGGGCAAGCGGCCTTAACGTTTTCGGATATTGACCGCACGGGATGGATATTTATTATCGTTTATATTGTTTTTGTAATTGGCTATATTCAGGTTCGTTCAAAGAACAGACCCGTCTCTCATAAAAGCTAGAATTTTTTCCGTTTCTTTAAGAAGCTGTTCTTTGGATGTATTGTTTTCAATGACCAAATCTGCACCGTCTTTTATGCTTTTAATATGCTTGAAATAAGCTGGACGGACATCTTTCATATATTGTTCGGTCACGCTCTCCAAGGTTCTGTCACGTTCCTTCATATCCCGTTCAATCCGCCGCAGCAAAGCAAGATCAAGATCTACATTAACAAAAATATCAAAATCGCTGATCTCACTGATTAAGGAACCGGCAAATAATCCGTCTACAATTATGTGATTTTCTGTACTTACCGTTTCATAGCCCGCTCGTTCGCTAATTGTGAAGTCGTAAATTGGAATCTCGGCCTGACCCTCTTTCTTCAGATTATGTAAATGAGAATGCATGAGATCAACATCAAGTGCCGACGGGTAATCGAAATTGAAGAAACCGTTTCTTTCAATCTGTTCGGCTTTGCTGAAATAGTAGCGGTCAATGCTAAGAAGCAGGCTTCCTGGCGTAGATTGGTGAATATGGTTGGCAAGGGTTGATTTGCCGGATCCACTTGCCCCGGATATGGTTATAATTTTCATGGACGAACTATAAATCCATCGTTGGGCTTTGCGCAATATTATTTATGACAATTGTCCGAAGGGCACTCAGTTTTCTAGATCAATTCTGAAAATATACTTGCCTTTAAAAATATAGTTATCTATAAAAATAGAAAAAGGGCAAAATGAATGACCGGACTTAGAGCAAAGCAAAAAGCACAGCGCCGTGACATGATTGAGGCGGCAGCAGGTGACTTATTTGAAGCCAAAGGCTTTGATGTTACCACCATCGAAGAAATAGCCGATAAGGCGCTTGTGTCACCAGCGACAGTTTACAATTATTACGGTAATAAAGGCGAGCTTCTTCTTGCGCTTATCGCTAAAGGTGAGGCACGTACCAGACGTAAGCTTAGCGAATTTGAAGAGCGGGTAGACAACGAAGATCCGGCAGAGCTGTTTGCAGACATTATTTGCTCGAACATGGATGATACTCTTAAATATATGTCACGGGAATTATGGGGGCATGCGGTGGCATATGTTGCAACAACCTCTGATCACGCAGTTGCACCGCGTTATCTTTCGGTCATAGCGGATGATCTTGCCAATGCACTGGTGGCTGCCATGAACCGATATATTAAAATGGGGGTTTTAAAGCCAGTAGATACAGAGCATTTCTGCTATATCATGACGCGTATAGAACGCTCGCATTTCCTTGGATATATTTATTTAAAGGCTATGACAGTGGAAGAAATGAACCTGGGAATTAAAAAAGATATCATGCTTCTGGTGGAAACATTAAAAGTGTAATCTGACCTCAAGTTATTAAAATAAAAAGATAAAGAACATCGCCCAAAATGTTATTTGGGCGATTTTTTGTGTGAAAGATCAACTTAAATAGCAGTCGAGAGTAAAAATATAGTTGACTATATAATTCTTGTCTGACATAAAAATACGGTAAGTTATAAAATATATCGGAGGACTTAATGTCTATTAAAGGGAAAATTACTACACTGGCGCTACTGTCAACAACGGCGCTTTGTACAATATCAACAAGTGCTATTGCGCAGCAAACTGACGAAGCTGCATCTGTATTTGATGTCATCACAGTGACGGCGACACGGCGCGATGCCAATGTACAAGATATTCCATATAATATCTCAGCAACCAGTGGTGCCGAAATTGAAAATAATCAAACAATCGACGCATCAGAATTAATTCGCTCGCTGCCGGGTATCGCATTCAGCGACCGCGGACCACGCAATGCCGCTGCATTTAATAGTTTCCGTATTCGCGGCCTCAATGTTGATGGCTCTGCTGCCGGTGATGTTCCTGCGTCCTCGGCGCCGACCGTGGCAACTTATATCAATGATACACCGATCTTTGCCAACATGCTGCTCAAGGATATGGAACGTGTTGAAGTCCTCAGAGGCCCACAAGGTACGCTCTATGGTTCTGGTGCTCTTGGTGGTGCTGTTCGCTTCATTACTCAAAAACCTCAACTTGGGGAATTTGGTGGCTATGTTAATGGCACCACAAGTCTGACAAAAGGCTCTGGTGGTGTTAATTGGTCGGGTGATGCGGTTGTGAATGTACCTTTGGGGGATACATTTGCAATGCGCGCTGTCGTCAGCCGCACCGACAATGCTGGTATCATCGACTATGTAAATGTATATGATTTAGATGCGGGCGGTGCGCCTGTTGTCCCCGGAGACATTCTTGATACAGATGCATCGTTTAGTACAGTGGAAGATGCGGATACCGTTGAGGTTGATTTCTTGCGCCTAAGCGCCCTTTGGCAAATGACTGAAAATGTTGATATCAATCTGATGTACTCGCTTCAACGTGATAATATTGGTAGCCGCCGCGCCACAGCGGAGGGTTTCTCAAATGGTTCTGGTGGCACTTATGGTGAGTATCAATCCGGTTCAGTTCAGTTGGAGCCAGCGGAATCTGACGTCGATTTATTTGCGGCTGAAGTGACCATTGATATGGGTTTTGCGACCTTGACATCTTCAAGTTCCTATTATGACGTTGACGGCTACGCCATTAGTGAAAACACTGGTTTTTATGCACAGAAAAACTGGCTTGGTGGTCTATATTACAACGCGCCACGTCCGCTTGCGCGTGCTGATCGCAGTTATGCGAACTCTGCGTTTGTTCAGGAACTGCGTCTCGTATCTGACAGTGACGGTCCTGTGAACTGGATCGTCGGTGGTTACTATCAGGACGAAGACAGAAATGTTGGTCAAACCAGTACGCTTGCCGGTTACGGTGCGTGGATGGATGCCGCTAACCCTTGGTCTTCTGATGGATTTGGTCAGGATGATAATGACAACGACTTCATATTCCGCGATAAAGCAAGTGTTAAGGAAAAAGCCCTATACGGTGAACTCACTTGGGACGTAACGGACAGTTTAAATGTTACCGGTGGTCTACGCTGGTTCGATAGTAAGGTGGGATCAGACGCTGAAGTGCAGCTTCCTTTCTGGGATAGTCTTGCTTCATGGGCGCCCGCTGTTACGGTGACAGAATCCGGCAAGAAAGACGTTCTCTTTAAGCTCAATGCATCCCTGGACGTCGGTGACGATTCCATGATTTACGGTACAATTTCAGAAGGATATCGCCGCGGCGGTGCATCTGCGGTACCAACACAAGGTAACTTCGCCGAAGATCCAGCTTGGTTAAGCTACGGCTCAGATGCCGTAACCAACTACGAAATTGGTTTTAAAGGCGAGACACACAATATGCGTTATACGGCGAGTGTGTTTTTGGTTGACTGGAAAGATCCGCAGATCAATACATCCACCACGAACTGGGGTTTCTTCACAGTTGCCAACGGCGACAAGGCAAAAACCAAGGGTGTCGAACTTGAACTTCAGGGACGTCTGACCGATGAAATTGGTTATGCATTGGGTTATGCCTATGTGGATGCCAAGTTGACCGCTGATTTTAACAACTCAACTGGTGCGTTGATCGCGGCGAATGGTAACACCCTTCCAGGGGTGCCGGAACATATGCTTAATGTCAGCGTCGACTACACAAAGTATATTTCTGAAAACACGGAAATGACGCTACGTCTTGGGGGCTATGTTCAAAGCTCTACCCAAAACTACATCAATAATGATCATGCTACGTACGGCCATCAACACAAAGGTTTCTCAATCTGGAATGCTAGCGCAACCTTAAGATGGGACGAGACGAGCCTGACAATATTCGCGAAGAACCTATTTAATTCAGATGGTTCAACTGCATTGTTCTCGGAAGCCTGGATGGGGACTTCCCCGGCGCAAAACTACCTCGGTAGTGGTGCGAAACGGGAAATCACCTTACCGCGTACCATCGGCGCAGCGATTAGACACGATTTCTAATATCCTCCTAAAACGGGCCGGTGAGCTTAGTCTTGCTTTCCGGCCTACAATTGGGGCATCGTGAGGCACTTAATTATTTCTCACGATCATCAGGGAAGGGGCGTCTATGCAAAATGAAATTCAAAAAATTCATGGATTGATCCAGCAAAAACGCATCGGTGAAGCAGAAGCCCTCTGCAAACAAATCACGGCGAACTATCCTGATCATGCTGACGGGTGGATACAGTTAGCAAGAATTGGTCAATTGAAAGGAGATGGTAAAGCGATGTTACATTTTGCTCAAAATGCCCTTAAAGCCGCTCCTGATAATTATATCGCCCTGCTTCAGGAAGCAGAAGCCCTGCTGCATCTTCTCCATGTTAATGAAGCCAGTGAAAAATTAAGGATTCTTGAAAAAACGGCAGCCAAGCAACCGCGCGTTCTTCAACATGTCGCCGAACTTTATACCTATTCAGAAAATCATCAGGCCGCAATGCGCTGCTATAAACAAGCCCATAAACTCATCGGTGACGATGCAGGGCTTCTTTATAATATGGCCAATGCCGCCATTGCACTTGGTGATGGCGCCGAAGCGGAACGCCTGCTTGATGTCGTCGGGCAGCCCGTCCCAGCGCGCCTGGTTCAT
>CAXBLS010000062.1:0-18962 GCA_963976585.1 uncultured Kordiimonadaceae bacterium | reverse complement strand
ATCCCCTTGTTATTCTTCTTCCCCGGCACATTTGAACACAAAAGAACAAAAAATATAATTTATGGTGTTATACGAGATTTTGGCAATATCACAATGGCGTCAGTCCCTTGTCCTACAATACTCTCCAATCTGAACTTACCACCGTGAAGCTCGACAAGCTCTTTTACAATAGAAAGACCAAGGCCCGTTCCAACATCTTTCACATGAGAATTTTCGTTGACCTGTTCAAACGGACTTAACACCCGTTCTAATCGGTGTTTCGGTATTCCAATACCGTTATCGCTAACAATCACTTCTAGGTCACCTGCCCCATTCCTACTTATCTGACATGATATGGCGCCATTCTCTTCTGTAAATTTTATTGCGTTGGACAGGAGGTTGATTATAACTCTTTTGATACAGTTGACATCACCACAGACCATCAAATCTTTTGATATTTCATCTGACTCATAAGTAAGGCTTATATTTTTATCATGTGCTGACTTTTCAACCAGTTTAAAAACGCTCTTAACAACTTCTCCTAAAAGGAAGGTCTCTTCTTCCAACGCCCATTTACCAGCCTCAATCTTTGAAAGGTCCAATATATCGTTGATTACTGTAGAAAGGTGAAGGCCGCTATCGTGAATATCTTCTATATACTCTTTATATTTTGGCTCCTTTAACGCTCCAAACACTTCAGAAGAAATTAACTCAGAAAAACCAATAATCGCATTAAGAGGTGTTCTAATTTCATGGGACATATTGGCGAGGAAATTTGATTTTGCGTTGTTGGCCATTTCTGCTTCTTGCCTCGCGGCCTCTGCATCCAACTGCATCTTCATTAAATTATTTTCAAGGAGCTCACGACGTCTTACTTCTCGTCTAAGACTAAGCGCCCAAACAAATATTATCGTTAAGGCCAACAACGATATACCCACAACCCTCCAGATCAACGTGTAGTCTGGAGGTCTTTCAACTGTGAAGGACACCCACTTTTGATTGATGATCATTTTTTCAGTTTCATTTATGGACGCTAAAGCTTTTTGCAATATTCCAGCGAGCATCACCTGATCGGCCCTGATTGCGATCGCGATCCTCATAGTATAAGGAGTTTCTCCGGTAACAATGATGTTTGATAAACTGTTATCCGTTATTACTTTAGAGGTCAGCGGAATACTACCAATAAATGCATCAACCTTACCCACAGCTAATTTTTTAAGTGCTTCGGCACTTGTTCCAACCTCAACGACTGTGATATCTGGAAAGTCTCTTTGTATATTCTTCGTCGTTGAATAGCCTGTAACCTGAGCGATTGTCTTCCCGTTGAGAGATTCCATAGTCCCAAACACTTCTGCACCCACTCTTGTAAAGATAACATTCGAAACATTTATATAACTATCCGTAAATTTATAGTCCTTCAGACGCTCCTCGATGGCAACCATTGACGGAAGAACAAAAACTTCACCCGCAGCAACCATCTCCACACCTTCCTCTAGAGATTTATTACCAACCCATCTGAATTCCACATCTAGCTTACGGCTAATTAGATCGAGAACATCACCACTAACACCGTCTAGTTCTCCCTCTTCATTTATAAATTCATAAGGAAATGCATGTGGATCAACAGCCACATCTATAATTTGATTTTCAGATAACCAACGCAGTTCATCATAGGATAAATCCACGCTATCGGTAACTGTGTATTTTTCTTGCCACTCATCAGATATTAGTTTGAACTCTTCGCTGGTAACTGAATCCATCGCCTTCTGTAAAATAGATGCAAGCAACGGTTCATTCTTGTGAGATGCTATGCGCAGTAAGTCACGGCTATGCCCCTGTGTGAAAAAATCAGTTCCGATTACCTCAAGGCCAGTTATAAAATTTTGACTGATAATATATTGGGCCACTAGCAGACTATCTGCGACAACGTCAACCTTCCCCGATGAAAGTTCTAAAAACGCGTCGTTAATGGTTTCAAATTCAGTGATTTCAAGGTGGGGAAATTCAGTCCTGAACACCTCGGTTTGAGCAAAACCTTTAATAGCGCCGATGCGTCTACCCGACAAATCTTCTGGATTAACAATTGGATCTGAGCCTACGCGCCCAAAATACACTACCGGGACGTCAAGATACGGTCTCGTAAAATTCAAATATTCAGATCTTTGATCCGTCTGATAAAGACTATGAAGAATATCAATTTGACCGTCTCTGGCTCGCTCCATAAGCACATTCCACGGCAATCCATTCACATATTCAAATTTGATGCCGATTTTACTGGCTAGCAAGTTGAGATAGTCGATAGAAAGGCCCATAGGTATGTTATTTTGCACAAAATCGATGGGAGGCCAGTTTTCCTGGTTAGATACCTTTAGGACCCCATGCTGCTGCAACCATAGCTTTTCTTGTTCACTTAGCTCGATGCCATTAATCGCTGTCAGAACCGGGCTTTCAACCGCCCAAGTATTCTCTTCCTTTGTGAGAATATTTTCCTGAGCATCAACCTCATCCAACATCAACCAGGATGCTGCTAGGATGGAAAGAAAAAGAATATATGATTTTAAAAGTCCTATTTTCTTGGCCTATTCTTTCAATTATGGGTAAGTACCCCTCTATAAATCAGTTTACTCCGCACATTGTCATCTAAAGAATACTCATAAGATATATATATATTATTAATTTAGCCACAAATCTTGAATTAAAAAAGGGCCCGCACTATTTCCGTGCGAGCCCTTGATATTAGGATATGTAGTCGAGTTCTTAGCGTTTCGAGAACTGGAAGCTTCTACGCGCTTTCTTTTTACCGTATTTCTTACGTTCAACAACACGGGCGTCACGTGTAAGGAAGCCAGCGGCTTTGATAGCAGAACGAAGATCAGGTTCATAATGGGTCAAAGCTTTGCTGATACCGTGACGAACAGCGCCGGCTTGGCCGGAAAGACCACCACCACTTACTGTAGCAACGACATCATATTGGCCAACACGCCCAGCGACTTCAAATGCCTGACCTATAACCATACGAAGAGTTGGGCGGGCAAAATAGGTTGCTTCCTCACGTCCGTTTACAGTGATTACACCTTTACCAGGCTTGATCCACACACGGGCTATGGCGTCTTTACGCTTACCTGTTGCGTATGCACGACCTTGCGCATCAATTTTCTGCACATAAACATTTGGTGTATCTTCAGATACCACAGGTGCTTCTAAATCGTCGGTTACCACGGTAGCAGCAACGACAGCGGCATCAGCTGTAACCTCTTTAAGGTCTTCTAACGTTTTTTTGTCTTCAGCCATTTTGTGAATCCCTTGAGTTCTTTTCGTTCATTGCAGCAACATCAAGTACTTCTGGTTGTTGTGCGTCATGAGTATGTTCTGGACCAGCAAACACGCGAAGGTTCTTAAGTTGTTCACGTCCAAGAGGACCGTTATGAAGCATACGTTTTACCGCTTTCATCACAACGCGTTCAGGATGTTCACCTTCAAGGATATCACGAGCGGTACGATCTTTGATGCCGCCAGGATGGCCAGTGTGCCAGTAATAAATTTTCTTGTCTTTTTTATCGCCGCTAAGTTTTACTTTTTCAGCGTTAATGACGATGATATTGTCGCCACAATCCATTGAAGGCGTGTACATAGGTTTATGTTTGCCTTTTAGATATGTTGCGATAATGGCAGCCATACGACCGAGGATCAAACCATCGGCGTCAACGACGAACCATTTTTTTTCAATATCTGCAGGTTTTGCAGAGTAAGTTTTCATTGGAATAAATCCCTGTTTAAATTCACGATTAAATTTGCGCGCAATATGCCATCTAAACAAATAAAGTCAATAGAGTATTTTGATTATTTTTCAAAGCGTTAGTATTATGGTACCATAATACCTTAACGCAATGCGCTGTTAATACAAGATAAAACTCATTGCATTGTTATCGGTTGGTAAAAAAGCATCAAAAAAAGCCGAATACAATCGTCATTAGACACTAATCGCTTAGGATTTTATTCGATTAAGCAGAAAGAGGCCAGCAGATAACGTCACAACTGCCCCAGCCTGATGCATAGCAGCAAGAGGAATGGGTACCATGTTGACGATTGTCAGTACGCCCAGCGCAATTTGCAAAAGAATAGTCAACAATACCAGATAAGAGGCCAAGACAACTGATCCGTTTTTATCACCCCGAAGTTCCCACCAAAGCCCTAGTGCAATAATCGCAACAACATAAGCAAATGTCCGATGTTCAAAGTGAAGCGTTAAAGGATTATCTATTAAATTCAAATACCACGGATCATTAAAAAATAGCCCGTCAGGTACCATCTGCCCCATCATCAACGGCCACGTATCGCTGATCAATCCAGCATCTAGTCCCGCCACAAGCCCACCCAGCAATATCTGTACAAACAACAAATTGACATAGATGAGACAAAGCCCTCGGGGGCGTCCGACGGTTTTTCCGGAGCTAGGCAAAACCAAGCCAAGCGCAATCCAGAACATATAAATATAAATAACGACAGCAAGCCCCAAATGAGCTGTAAGACGATAATGACTTACATCCGGACGATCAACAAGACCACTTTTTACCATCCACCAACCAAGAAGTCCCTGACATCCACCGAGAAGCAGCATAGTCCATAGATGCGGCTTTAGGGCGCGTTTTATTTTTCGTCTCATCAAAAATATAAAAAATGGCACTGCAAAAACAATCCCAATCAATCGGCCAAGCAAGCGATGCGAATATTCCCAAAAGAAGATATTCTTAAATTCATCAAGAGACATTCCCCGGTTGACCTTTTGATATTCAGGATATTGTTTATAAGCTTCAAACTCTGCCGCCCACTCAGCTCCATCGAGCGGTGGAATTATACCGCTAATCGGTTTCCAGTTCACCATACTTAGTCCGGATTCAGTCAGCCGTGTCACTCCACCGACGACAATCATGGCAAACACAAAGGCGCAGACGACAAAGAGCCATATCGCAATATGGCGATTATTTCTATCTTTTGCTTTAATGTAGGCGTTCAATTCATAATCTCTGTAAATGGTCCTGATGAACGCATTTTATAATTTATTTTTGTAAATAAAAAAAGGCCGTTATTCAATATTTCTTATTCTGCTGAGAATTGCCTTTGAAACTTCATAATTCTGATAGCACCCAGACCGTGATCTGATCCACCAACACGCGACAAACTGCGAAGATCAATGCGGCTACCTGATCCATCTGCGGCAACTCTTACCACAAGATCATCATGAAAATTAAACCACTTGGTATAATCTGTTGCCTCAAACCGTCCTGTTGCGCTATCTTCGCCAACCACATCCCAATTAAGCTCTTTTGCTACCGCCAATGCGCGCTCGTACGATTCTATAGGTGAAAGGTCGGTCACAAGCGGCTTTATCCACGGGAACTTTGCCTTTTGTCGCTCCGCTGTCTCGGATGGATAGTCAAAACTATTCCGCCTTCCGGGAGCGTCAAGCAGCACCTTGAATTTCGGCGGGTTTTCCATATCCGTGGTAATGTCATGAATGCCACGAAGCCCCGTCCAATCAGCGGGTTCCTGATTTACTCCAAAAAGATACCCCGCGTAGGCGAAGAAAAGTACAGCAATATAACAGCCGATTGAGCGCTTGTTATCTTTTATTAAATATCTGAAAACAAAGAATAAAAAGAGGAGTGCTGCAATAGAAGATGGCATCAAATAACCCATAGTCATTCGAAAGCCTGTCATCGGCTCCCAAAGGCCTATTTTCGTTCCGACTCCCCCCAGAAGCGGCAACATCCCGAATACGCTTAAAACAAACACAACCTTTAACAGAACAGCTTTATGTTTATCCTGCATTCTCATTCTCCCTGTTGTAATGAATTGTTAATTTTTTGCTGCAGAAGAATTTTTTATCACATTGCTGATAACATATTTCTCGAAGTTCACTTCTTCCTCAAGTGTAATCGTCAAATATACCTTTTCGTCATTCGCGTGAAGCTCTTTTACTCCCCGCCTCGGCAGTGGTATTTTTGAAACCATACAAAACGCAAAAAGTGCAGCAGCAACTTCTGCGTGGGAATACGTCACCTTATCATCTTCAAATGCCAGCGCCTTATCCACAAGGAATGATACGGTAACCGTGTCTGCTTTGTTTATGATGGTTTCTTTAACATCTTCTATTTCAATAAACTGTTTTTTTAGAACCGAAAAATTGACTAGCGCTTTTCTAAGTTCTGATTCTGTAAAATAGATATGTTTTATTTCAAGTGGCATAAATTTTCCCCGCTACATCTCGAATGTGAACTAGACATTTGACACAATAGCAGAACAATAAATAACAGTCTAAAATATTTTAGACTGTTAAATTTGTTACTGAACTCTTATATTCAGAAACAATCCTTGATCGTTTGACTTTAGCGATTTCTTGCCTGCTTTGGGAAGCGGTATTTTCAAGTGCATACAATACCCCATCAGCGCCGCAGCTATTTCTGGATGAGCATAATTTATAGTCCCCGCCTGATTTGCGGCGACATCAAAAACTTTAAGAGCTATAGAGATAGCGCCATCTGTTACCAAACTAAATTCGTTAATATTGTCGGTGTTAAATTTCAAACCCTTGCGAGCCGAAAATTGCATCAAGGCAATTTTTACTTCATTTTCCGTGAAATGAATGTTTCTATTTTCTGTTGGCATCTTTTCCCCGATTAAAATAAATGAGTTCACTTAAATATCTGTCTATCTCGAATATGGTTAACAAAAGATTAACAACCACTTTGAGACGGTAACATAATTGTTACTACAGCAATGAAATAATTAATATATATTAGTTTTTTTACTAAAACCTATGAGTTATGGGAAGTCAAAAATGACAAATAAAATACTTATAACCACTCTCTTTTCACTTGCTGTAACAATCTCGGTTCAGGCTCAGGATATTCGAAGTGACCCTATTATATTTCAACCCGTGCCAGACAGCCCAATCTTGTCCAGAAGCCCTTCGTTGACAGGCGAAGGAGAGGCTTTTGATTTTCTTATTGGCGACTGGAATGTCGTAATTACATGGGAACCAGAAGGTGGTGCCAAGGATATTTACCGGGCGAAATGGCATAATCACTGGATAATTGATGGTCATGCGGTCATGCAGGAATGGCGCGGTCCCAGTCTTACCGGCTCTGAAATTCGTTTTTTCGATAAAGGAACACAGAGTTGGGTGGGCCAGAATATTTACGTGGATGGTGCATGGCGCAAAACAAAGGCAAAATCCGACGGTGACAATATGGTCGTCACAATTTTTGGCAAGAATGAGGCCAGAGGCGATTTTCTAAACCGCGAAACTTATTTCAATATAAAGGATAACAGTTTCGAAATGAAATCGGATATTTCGCTGGATGGCGGTATCAATTGGGAAAAGGGCGATTATCATATGGTTGTAACAAGGTCGGTTGAAAAATAAATTCAAACTGCTTATATCAGTAAAATGAATTTTGAAATTACACTATCCACCTTGATTGCCACCATCGCCTTTATGGGCTTTTCTTTTTATAAATCAAGGCAGCCAAAAGCAATCGACAGCCCCTGGTCCGTGCCGTGGCATGGGGTGATGTTTCTATGTATTCTCGTTATTTTGCTGATGCTTAGCCACCTGCTCACACTCAACAAAGGCTAAAGCGGCCACTGGTGCGATTTTTCTTTCTCTACGTTCTGTGCGTCCTTCACCGCTATCGCAGTCATATTCAGAATACCTCGCGCGCTAACACCAGGCGTAACAATATGGGCTGGAAGCGCAGCCCCCAGCAATATGGGACCGACTAGCAGTCCCCGTTCAACACTTTTAACCAGACCAAGCGCGCTGTTGGCACTATCGAGGTTCGGGAAAATAAGCAAATTCGCTGCACCGCTTAAGGCGCAGTCCTGTATCATACCCTCACGCAGCTTTTCATTAAGGGCAGCGTCCGCATGCATTTCACCGTCCACTTCAAGTCCCGGCGCACGTTCGCGCAGCATTTTCACAGCTTTACCCATTTTAACCGCTGATGGTGCCTTTGAAGAGCCAAAATTTGAATGAGCAAGAAGAGCAACCTTCGGTTTGATACCAAATAGTTCAATCTGTCTCGCGGCGGCCAGCGTACTTTCCACAATCTGTTCCATGGTTGGATCTATATCCATGAACGCATCAGTAATAAACAACGTCTGCTGCGGCAAGATAAGTACACTAAGCGTTGATATTTTCTGGGTAGTATTTTTGCGGCCAATAATATCAATGATGTAACGAATATGAAAATCAAAGCGTCCGTACGTGCCGCAAATCATTGCGTCCTGATAGCCCAGCTTTACGGCCATGGCCGCGATCACTGTTGTATTGGTGCGGATGATGGTCTTGGCCGCTTCTTTTGACACGCCTTTACGGCCAACGATCTTATGATATTCGGTCCAGAACTCTTTATAACGATCATCATGATGGGGGTTGATCACTTCATAATCTACACCTTCCTTCATACGAAGACCCAGTCGTTCAATTCTGTTTTCGATAATATCAGGACGACCAATCAGAGTGGCACTGATTATATCTTCATCGATTGCCGCTTGTACTGCGCGAAGAACATTTTCATTTTCACCTTCCGCATAAATAACCCGTTTTGGATCTTTTTTAGCGTCTTCAATAATCGGCTGCATGAGCATATTTGACTTGAATATAAAATTACCAATTTTTTCTCGGTATGCCTGCATATCCTTAATAGGTCTGGTCGCAACACCACTTTTCATTGCTGCCTCAGCAACCGCAGGTGCGACCTCAAGAATTAGTCTCGGATCAAACGGTTTTGGTATAATATAATCAGGACCAAACTTAAGTTCTTCACCGTGATAAGCGTTGGCGACCTCATCCGAACTTTCCCGGTACGCCAGATCAGCAATTGCCCAGACACAGGCCTTTTTCATTTCATCGTTAATTTCTGTCGCACCAACATCAAGTGCACCGCGGAACAAAAACGGGAAACAAAGCACATTATTCACCTGATTAGGATAATCAGACCGTCCGGTGGCAATCACGGCGTCAGGACGCACTTTTTTGGCTTCTTCCGGTGTAATTTCCGGTGTGGGATTGGCAAGCGCCAGAATAAATGGTTTATCGGCCATTTTCTTAACCATTGCCGGTTTTAAAATACCGGGCGCGGACAGGCCAAGAAACACGTCCGCCCCGTCAATGGCATCATCAAGCGTGCGTTCGTCAGTTTCGCGGGCGTACTTGTCTTTATATTTATTCATGTCTTTCTTGCGGCCAACATAAACAACGCCTTCAATATCAATCAGGCTAACATTTTCTTTTCTAAGTCCTAAGCTGACCAGAAGATCAAGACAGGCCAGTGACGCCGCACCGCCACCAGTAGCGACCAGTTTAACATCTTTAAGTTTCTTTCCGACCACGCGAAGACCATTTGAGATGGCCGCACCAGCAACAATCGCGGTTCCGTGTTGATCGTCATGAAAAACGGGGATTTTCATACGCTTGCGAAGCGCCTCTTCAACCACAAAGCATTCGGGTGCTTTAATATCTTCAAGGTTTATGGCGCCAAATGTGGGTTCAAGCGATGCGATAATTTCGATAAGTTTATCAGGATCAGCCTGGTCAATTTCAATATCAAAAACATTAATGCCAGCGAATTTCTTAAATAGAACCGCTTTTCCTTCCATAACCGGTTTCGAGGCGAGCGGGCCAATATTACCAAGCCCAAGAACAGCTGAGCCGTTGGTTATAACACCAACAAGATTGGCGCGAATTGTCATTTCTGCTACCGCTGCAGGATCTTCAACAATCGCTTCGCATGCAAACGCCACTCCCGGCGAATAAGCACGCGCCAAATCGCGTTGGTTAGCGAGCGGCGTTGTTGGAATTATAGCGAGTTTACCCGGTGTCGGGTCCGTGTGGTAGCGAAGGCTTGTTTCTTTAAATTTATCAACCATTTATCTCTGTCCCAGTGTTCGTTAATCAAATTTATAGCGAAACAAAAAAAAAGGGAAGGATAAACACCCTTCCCTTAAAATAAATATAAAACTATTTAAAGTGCAACTGGCGAATACGGTAGATCAAGATCAGTTGCAACCGCTTCAAATGTTACTTTTCCATCCTGAATATTTACACCGTTCAAAAGATGCGCATCATCAGAACATGCCTGCTTCCAGCCTTTGTTGGCGAGTTGAACGGCAAAAGGAAGTGTTGCATTGTTAAGTGCATAAGTGGATGTATAAGCCACAGCACCCGGCATATTGGCCACGCAGTAATAAACAACACCGTCAATGATAAAAGTAGGATCAGAGTGCGTTGTTGCTTTTGAATTTTCAAAACAACCGCCCTGATCAATTGAAATATCCACGAGCACAGCACCGTCTTTCATCTTTTTCGCTGTTTCAGCAGACACAAGCTTCGGTGCAGCAGCACCGGCAACAAGAACAGCACCAATAACAAGATCCGCGTCAAGAACCGCTTCTTCAAGGGCATGTGCCGTTGAATAAACAGTATTCACCGTACCGCGGAAACGCTGATCAAGATGACGCATTTGGTTGATGTTACGGTCAAATACAGTGACATCCGCACCAAGACCAACGGCCATTTCAGCGGCGTTCATTCCTGAAACACCACCACCGATAACGACAACCTTCGCAGGGGCAACACCAGGGACACCACCAAGGAGAATACCGCGACCACCAGCAGCCTTTTCAAGGGCGTGAGCACCAGCCTGAATTGACATACGTCCAGCAACTTCACTCATCGGCGCAAGAAGCGGAAGCGAACCATCGTCAGACGTTACTGTTTCATATGCGATTGCCGTGCAGCCAGAAGCCATTAGTGCTTCTGTTTGCGGCTTATCGGCCGCCAAATGAAGGTATGTGAAAAGAAGATGATGAGGCTTGAGCATCGCACATTCGTTAAGCTGTGGTTCTTTCACTTTAACGATCATCTCAGCTTTTTCGAAAACGTCTTCAGCAGTTGCAATAATAGAGCACCCTACCGCTTTATAATCTTCATCGCTAATGCCGATGCCTGTGCCTGCATTTGTTTCCATAATAACTTCATGACCGTTGCGGATAAGTTCAGATGCGCTTGATGGCGTTAGACCAACACGGTATTCATGAACTTTAATTTCTTTTGGACAGCCGATAATCATACTTCTTTTCCCTTAGTTGAATTTGTGATTAAGATGCGCGGAGTATAATTGAGATCACAATAAATGTCCTTGCGTTTTTCAGCGTATTTATATTGATTTTTCGCATTATATTGCGTATATATTCATTTATGCGACATAAATTTCTAAATTTGAAGTTAGACAAGATTGATCATGCGATTTTAACGAATCTGCAAAATGATGGCCGTATCAGCAATTCTGATCTGGCCGATAAGGTTGGATTGTCACAGTCTGCCTGCCTTCGTCGCGTCAAAGGACTTGAAGTACAGGGCGTCATTGAAGGTTACGTCGCGGTAATAGATCAACGCGCTGCGGGCCTTCCTGATAATGTCTTTGTCCAAATCACCGTCGAGAAACAAACCAAAGAGCTTCTTACCGAGTTTGAAAAAATAGTTCATGATTGCCCGCAAATTATGGAATGCTACTTGATGTCCGGTGACGCAGACTATTTGCTGCGGGTTATTGTATCCGATGCTTCCGACTATGAAAAACTCCATATGGATGTTCTCACCGCTCTACCCGGTGTTTCACAAATCAAATCAAATTTCTCACTTCGCACGGTTACAAAGAAAAACGATATTCCCTTTGATTTATGATCGTCATTCTATACGCATGATTGTCGTTCATTGATATTTGGTGATTTTGAGCGTGTGATGGCAGGCCATGGCCAGCGTCACGCGATCACCGTCATCAGAATAAGGAACGATCAGGGATGAATAGGTTTTATAGGTCCGGTCATCCCAAGTGATATTACTTATATAATGATACGGTTCTTTTCGCTCAACCATTTGCTTAAGCATATGGATGATATCCTCGGTCCCCTCTATCTTATCAAGAAACTGCCCCTTACTATCACGTGCTGACGATGTCTGGCCACCAACCAGTCGCACTTGAAAGCGTATCGGATCATATGTCACATCTTCGAGTGATAAATAAGGTACAATACGCGGACGATCGACCGGATCAAAATCTGACCGCGCCGGCATCAGGCGATCACCTTTGATTTTAATCCAATAGTCATAGAATATCTTCTGCTCATTAGACAGGTCATCCTGGGAAAAATAAAAATTTGCGACGGGTTTTTCATGTTCTATCTTCATCATTTGCTAATATTAAAGTGGAACGCCTAATAAAGGCAAGGAAATAAGCCCACAAATGGCCGAAATCGTATTTTTTAAAACACAGTGAGCTAAGCTAACAATAAAACTTGCCCCTTACCCGTCCACATGTTAAATCCTGAGCCAACGATTCAATAATCACTATTAGTTTGGGAAATGACACCATGATTCCACGTTATTCACGCGAAGTAATGACTTCTATTTGGGAACCACAATCAAGATTTCAGATATGGTTCGAAATCGAAGCGCACGCCTGTGATGCACTCGCGGAGCTTGGTGTAATCCCCAAGGAAAGCGCGAAAATAATCTGGGAAAAGGGCAATTTTGATATTGACCGCATTGACGAGATTGAAAAAGAAGTAAAGCATGACGTGATCGCCTTTCTCACGTCTCTGTCTGAATATATCGGCCCGGAAGCCCGCTTCGTCCATCAGGGCATGACTTCATCAGATGTTCTTGATACCTGCCTGAGCGTACAAATGGTAAAAGCCGCTGATATCCTCATTGATGATGTGGAAAAGCTTCTTGTGGTTCTAAAACGCCGCGCCGTGGAACATAAATTCGATGTCTGTATTGGTCGTTCCCACGGCATTCACGCAGAGCCCGTAACATTCGGCCTTAAAATGGCCGAAGCCTACGCCGAATTTGACCGTAACCTTGCCCGCCTTAAAATGGCCCGCGAAGAAATCGCCACCTGCGCGATCTCCGGCGCGGTTGGTACATTCGCAAATATCGACCCCTATGTTGAGGAACATGTGGCCAAAGCTATGGGCCTTACCGTTGAACCCGTCTCAACACAGGTGATCCCGCGCGACCGCCACGCCATGTTCTTTTGCACGCTCGGTGTTGTTGCAAGCTCCATTGAACGCCTCGCCGTGGAAGTAAGACATCTTCAACGCACGGAAGTGCTTGAAGTCGAAGAGTTCTTTTCCAAGGGTCAAAAAGGCTCATCAGCCATGCCCCATAAACGTAACCCAATTCTCACTGAAAATCTGACCGGTCTTGCCCGTCTTGTTCGCGGTATGGCGCTTCCGGCTATGGAAAATGTCGCCCTTTGGCATGAGCGTGATATTTCACACTCCTCCGTTGAACGCATGATCGGCCCTGATGCAACAGTCACTCTTGATTTCGCTCTAGCTCGTCTGACTGGCGTCATGGATAAGCTCGTGGTCTATCCTGAAAACATGCAAGCCAACATGGATAAGCTCGGCGGCCTTCATAATTCGCAGCGCATGCTCCTCGCCCTGACCCAAGCTGGCGTCAGCCGCGAAGACAGCTACAGGCTTGTGCAAAAAAATGCCATGAAAGTCTGGGATCACGGCGCCAACTTTGCCGAAGAACTAAAAGCCGACCCAGAAGTCAGCGCAAAACTAACCGATGCCGAAATCGATGATAAGTTCGATATTGGTTATCATACGAAACATGTGGATACGATCTTTAAGCGGGTTTTTGGGGAGTAAGTAACACCCGCAGTTCGTCATTTATTGATTATAATAAAACGAAAAAAGCCGCCTACTGGTTAAGTAAGCGGCTTTTCTAATTCTATTAAGTCGAAATTTTAAATTTCAGCTTTCACCTGCTCAAGCGCGGTATTCATCAGGTCTTCCATCTGACGGCGGATTTGGTGTTCGGATTGATTGATGCCTTTTGTATCAAGGTCGCCTTTGACTTTACGGTAAACGTCGTCGTCACCGGTTTCTTCGAAATCGCTTTCGATTACTTCGCGGGCGTAGGCGTCAACCGCTTCACCTTCAAATCCCATAAGGCCAGCGGCCCAATGTCCGAGCAGTTTATTTCTGCGTGCGGTTGCTTTAAATTCCAGTTCTTTATTATGCGAAAATTTATTTTCTGCTGCTTTTTCCCGCTCATCAAACTGTGACATGGGTATTTGCTCCTTAAATTAGCTAATTTTTCTTAAACACATCATGCCTGTTTACGGCATTTCTGTAACCATTTCCATGTTTTTTATATAATATAAAAAAAAATATTTTAAAGGGCTAAGTCTGATTGTTTTTACTTGGCAATTGGGCTAGATTGTCCTCGCTTGATTCTGCTATTTTTTTAAAGCCTAGGGACGCACATGTCAGACAAAGAAATGCTCTATGAGGGCAAGGCCAAAATCCTGTATAGAGGACCGCGTGCCGACACGATCATCCAATATTTTAAAGACGACGCCACAGCGTTTAACAACGTGAAAAAAGGCACCATTGCCGGCAAAGGTATTATCAATAATAAGATCACTGAACTTGTTATGACGCGCTTAAGCCAAATTGGCATTCCAACCCATTTCATTGAACGTATATCAGACCGTGAGCAGCTCATTCATGAGGTTGAAATAATTCCCCTAGAAGTGATCGTAAGAAACACAGTCGCCGGCACCATGGCCAAAACCTTCGGTATCGAAGAAGGTCTGCGCTTGCCGCGTCCAATAATTGAATTTTCCCTTAAAGATGATGACCTCGGTGATCCATTGATCCCGGAAAATCATATTCTCGTCCTTGATATTGCCAAAGAAGACGAGCTGATTGAAATTATGGAAATGACATCAAAGGTTAATGATTATTTGCGCGGCTTTTTTGCTGGCGTTGGCATTGAACTTATTGATTTTAAACTTGAATTTGGCCGCCTTAGTGACGGTAACGATGGGCACTTCATTGTTCTTGCCGATGAATTTAGTCCTGATAATTGCCGCCTGTGGGATTTTGAAACAGGTGAAAAACTTGATAAAGACCGCTTCCGCCGTGATCTTGGCGGTGAAGTGGAAGCGTATCAGGAAGTGGCCCGCCGCCTTGGCGTTTCATTAGAAGTAGAAGACGAATAACAACCCAGAACAAAGGAACGAAACGTTGAAAGCACGTGTTCATATCACTCTAAAAAATGGCGTACTTGACCCGCAGGGCAAAGCCATTCAACACGCCCTTGATGCTCTTGGATTTTCCGGTGTCGATGATGTCCGTCAGGGCAAATATATCGAGCTTGATTTAACTGAGACAGACAAAGCAAAAGCAGAGGCCAACGTGGAGGAAATGTGCAAAAAGCTTCTTTCCAACATGGTCATTGAAAATTATTCAATTGATATCGACTAATCCGTAAATAGGAATAAATCATGAAATCAGCTGTTGTTACCTTCCCTGCTTCCAATTGCAATCGGGATATGTTTGACGCGCTTGAAAAAATTACCGGCCAAACTCCGCACCAGATCTGGCATCAGGACACCGAAATACCCGATGTTGATCTGATCGCCCTGCCGGGCGGTTTTTCGTTTGGGGATTATCTACGGTGCGGCGCCATGGCCGCCCGTTCCCCGGCCATTAAGGCAATCGCAGCTCACGCAGAGCGCGGCGGCAATGTGATCGGTGTTTGCAATGGTTTTCAGGTTCTGACCGAAATGGGACTGCTTCCCGGCGCACTTATGAGAAACGCATCGCTCAAGTTCGTTTGTAAAACAGTCCAGCTTAAAGTGGAAAATGCATCAACCACTTTTACCAATGCTTACACGCAGGGACAGATTATCAATATTCCGGTTGCCCATCATGACGGCAATTATTTTGCTGATGATGAAACGCTGGCGAGACTTGAAGACAATGATCAGGTGGCCTTTCGTTATGTGAACAAGGCTGGCGACGCGACGAGCGAGGCCAATCCCAACGGATCGCAACATAATATTGCTGGCATTATCAATCAACGCGGCAACATCCTCGGCATGATGCCTCACCCCGAACGACTTATTGAAGACGCACAAGGCGGCACCGACGGCCGCGGCTTCTTCGAAAGCATCATTAATACGCTTAACTAGGGTTTAAAAGCATGACTGAAACCAAATGGAATAATAACCCGGAAATCACCGACGACCTGGTGAAGGAACATGGCCTTTCCGCCGATGAGCGTGAATTGATGATCAAAATCCTCGGCCGGACTCCTACCCTAACTGAGCTCGGTATTTTCTCGGTAATGTGGAGCGAGCATTGCTCTTATAAATCATCAAAACTTCATCTCAAAACCCTGCCGACCAAAGCCCCTTGGGTTATCCATGGCCCCGGCGAAAATGCCGGTGTTATCGACATTGGTGATAATCAGGCAGCGATCTTTAAAATGGAAAGCCATAATCACCCCAGCTATATTGAACCGTACCAAGGCGCCGCAACAGGTGTTGGCGGCATCCTCCGTGATGTGTTTACGATGGGTGCGCGCCCCATCGCCAATATGAACGCGCTTCGATTTGGGTCTCCTGAACACCGCAAAACACGCCATCTTCTTAGTGGCGTTGTTGAAGGGATCGGCGGATACGGCAATTGCGTTGGTGTGCCTACCGTTGGCGGCGAAACAAACTTCCATCCATCCTATGACGGTAATATTTTGGTCAACGCTATGGCCGTTGGCCTTGCTGATCAGGATAAGATATTCCTGTCTGCGGCTGCCGGTGTTGGAAACCCGGTCATTTATGTGGGATCAAAAACTGGCCGTGACGGTATCCACGGCGCAACGATGGCATCCGCCGAATTCACCGAAGACAGTGAAGAAAAACGCCCAACCGTGCAAGTGGGCGATCCATTTACCGAAAAACTACTGATCGAAGCCTGTATCGAACTGATGAGCACAGATATGGTTGTCGCTATTCAGGATATGGGCGCAGCGGGGCTTACATCATCATCCGTTGAGATGGCCTCTGGTGGCGGTGTTGGTTTTACCCTTAATCTTGATATGGTCCCGCAGCGCGAAGACCATATGACACCATACGAAATGATGCTTTCTGAAAGTCAGGAACGCATGCTGGTTGTTTTAAAACCCGACCGCGTCGACGAAGCAAAAGCCATTTTCCAAAAATGGGATCTTGATTTCGCGGTGATCGGCGAAATTACCGATACAGGAAACCTGACATTAATGTTTGAAGGCGAAACTGTCGCCGACATCCCAACCCAACCGCTCGCCGATAACAGCCCGGAATATGATCGCCCGTGGGTTAAAACCGAAGCGCCCGCAGTCATTGAAGCAAATGATGTCGTCGTGCCAAATGATATGGGTGCCACACTTCTTAAGATGATTGGCAGTTCAGAGCTTTCGAGCCGCGAATGGATCTGGCAGCAATATGACCATCAGGTGATGGCTGATACCATTCAGCTTCCTGGCGGTGACGCCGCTGTGGTCCGTGTTCACGGTACCGGCAAAGCGCTGGCCATTTCCACCGACTGTACCCCGCGCTATTGCTACGCCGACCCGTTTGAAGGCGGTAAGCAGGCGGTCGCCGAAACATGGCGCAACGTGACTGCCGTTGGCGCACAACCCCTTGCGATCACGGACTGTCTGAATTTTGGCAATCCTGAACGCCCGGATATTATGGGCCAGTTTGTCGGCGCTATCGAAGGCATTCGCGAAGCCTGCACCGTGCTTGATTACCCAGTGATCAGCGGTAATGTTTCTCTTTATAATGAAACAAACGGCACCGGCATTCATCCAACCCCCGCCATTGGTGGTGTTGGCCTGCTTAAAGACAGCAGCAAAATGGTTACCATCGCCCCCAAAAATGAGGGCGACGTGATAATGGTGATCGGTGAAAGTAAAGGGCATATCGGCTGCACACAATATCTCAGCATCATCGAAGGGCGCGAAGAAGGTGCGCCGCCACCAGTTGATCTTGCGCTTGAACGTAAAAATGGCGATTTTGTTCGTGCCCAGATACAAAATGGCAATATAACAGCCTGTCATGATATTTCTGATGGCGGTTTGTTTATCACGCTGGCCGAAATGGCCATGGCGAGCGGCCACGGCATGGATATTGCGCTCAATAACGGCGACATTCCCATTCATGCATATGGATTTGGCGAAGATCAGGCAAGATATGTCATATCAACCAGTGCAAGCGCTACCACTGACATCCTTTCTGCTGCAACAAGTGCCGGTGTTAAGATCGAAACCATTGGCGTTGTTACCGGTGATACCCTTGATGTTGAAAATACATTCACTATATCTGTAGATGAATTGCTTGACGCCCATAGCGCATGGATGCCAAACTACATGTCAAACGAAGCTTAGGAGAGACACATGGCCCTCGACGCGCCACAAATTAAAGATATGATCCTCGAAATACTGCCTGATGCAGACGTTCAAGTCCAGGATATGCGCGGTGACGGCAGTCAATTCGCTGCTCACGTTGTCTCCAGCGAATTTGTTGGAAAAAACCGCGTACAACAACATCAATTGGTCTATAAGGCCCTCAAAGGAAAAATCGGTGCCGAACTGCATGCGCTTTCATTGCAGACATCAGCACCAGAATAAAAAAACTTATCAGGAAAAATTATGACAAACCCAGCATTTGACCGAATTAAAAATGACGTAGACACAAATGATGTCGTCCTTTACATGAAGGGCGACCGCATGTTCCCACAGTGCGGATTTTCCGCGACAGTGGTTGAAATACTCAATTATTTCAACGTAAAATATGAAACACATAATGTGCTTCAGGACGAAAGCCTTCGTGAAGGCATCAAGCAATATTCCGACTGGCCAACCATCCCACAGCTTTATGTGAAAGGTGAGTTCCTCGGCGGTTGCGATATCATCCGTGAAATGGCCGCCAACGGCGAACTCGTCGCCCACTTCGAAAGCGTCGGTATAGAGCCCCAAGAACAAGCATAACCAACCCCCAATTTTAAAGGCGCCTCCCCGGCGCCTTTTTTATGGGACAAGTTTCCATTCCTCAACGTCTGCTTTCGAC
>CAXBLS010000061.1:0-19101 GCA_963976585.1 uncultured Kordiimonadaceae bacterium | reverse complement strand
CCTTATCGAAAAAGGCTATGAAATCAGAATTATGGGCGCAACCGATTTTTCTACTTTGCTCAAGTTGAATCAATAATATGTCTAATGGTAAAGGGTCTATTATGTGTTTTATAACAATACTCTGATTTTAGGGGAGAAATTACTATGACCCCGTGTCCATCGCCACCCATAGCGCCACCCAAGAACAAAAAAGACTCAGCATTAAAAAGCTAAGTCTTTGATTTGAATGGCGCGCTTGGGAAGATTCGAACTCCCGACCCCTTGATTCGTAGTCAAGTACTCTATCCAGCTGAGCTACAAGCGCTTATTATTCAAATTGCGTGTGCAACCTACTCATATCGGTGTGTGATTGCAAGCGTCATTTAACAATTATAGATGTTTTTTTGAAAAATAATAGCACAAGCATGCTTGTCCTTAAATATACCATCCTTTAAACTGATATCCAAATAGTGAATAAAAAGATGGAAATAGCGGCTACAATGACAAAAACATCCATATTTAACAATAGTTTAAAAAGTATTCTTTGTGCTGCATTTGTTGCCGCTCTTGCTGCTTGTTCGTCTGCCGGCTCTGATGATTGGCCAGTGCTTGTTGCTGATCCACTATGGGCGGACTTGGAAGAAACCAGAAATCGTGAAGTTGCTGCTGGCGATGTTGATACTGTAGGCACGTCAAACCCGAGTCTTTCCAAGTCGCCTTATGAGGCTTCGCCGGTGTCGCTTATTGATATTAGGGTCACGCTTGACGAAGTGGAACGTGATCTACCTTATCTGGCGGAAAACATGGCCAAGGCTTTGGATTTGTTCGAAGCTGCTGCTGAAGGGGACAAGGCGCTTTATTGGCGCGGCGTCGAAATTGAGAAATCCCGCATTAATGAACTCACCGGAAAACTGCGCACAATTGAGTATCAAATCGCTGATAATGACCAGGCCGCTGACGAACGCCAGCTGGCAAGAATTCTTTTGGCGCGGATTAAGGAAATCACGCCAGCTGCACCGGACAGCTTAGACCTTGCTCTTATGCAGCAGGCAGAAGCGGCGGTAGGGACCAATGTCTTTGACAATCAAATGGTGGTCGCTGCCAATCCATATGCGGCGAAGGCGGGTCTGGAGATTTTAAAACGTGGCGGTAGTGCCGTGGATGCTGCCATAGCCGTTGAAACAACACTTAGTCTTGTCGAGCCACAATCATCGGGGATCGGCGGCGGCGCGTTTTTGCTTCATTTTGACCCCAATACGCCCTCAATAGAACAACTTAGTTTTTATGATGGCCGGGAAGCAGCCCCTATGGCGGCAACACCTGATCATTTCAAATCGGTTACGGATATTCCTGGCTATGTAAAGCTGGATGCCGTGTACGGCGGACTGTCTGTTGGTGTGCCTGGTGCGCTGGCAGCGCTAAAAATGGCCCATGATAAACATGGTGTTCTTCCTTGGGCGGACGTGTTCGAGCCAGCCATTAAACTGGCTGAGGAAGGTTTTATTGTTTCACCGCGACTGGAGCGTTACATCACTATTGATAAAAAATTGATGTTAGTACCAGCGTCACGGGATTATTTTTATGATGAGGAAGGGGCGCCGCTCAAAACGGGACATCTGCTCAAAAATCCAAAACAGGCGGCGGTGTTACGGCGCATCGCAAGCGAAGGTATCACAGCCTTTTATACAGGCGATATTGCTGAAAAAATTGTTGATGCTATTAAAAATGCACCCAACAATCCCGGCCTAATGGAACTTAGTGATCTGGAAAATTACAGTGCTAAAGAGCGCGATGTTATTTGCGGGGACTACCGCGTCTATAAAGTCTGTTCTATTCCGCCGCCGTCGTCCGGCGGGCATACTATGATCGCGACCCTCGGTATGCTTGACGAATTTAATATCGATAAGATGGAGCCCCATTCGGCAGAAGCTTATAATGTTATACTTGAGGCAGAGAGCCTCGCCTACGCTGACCGAAATCAATATACTGGTGATACTGATTTTATTGATGTGCCATTGCAGGGGATGATTGATCCGGATTATCTGAATAGGCGCGCGCGGTTAATCAAGCCAGGAACTTCAATGGGAAAGGCGCCATACGGCGATCCGTCACCGGAAATGGTCCTTGATTACGGCGAAGGACATGTTCTGGATATTCCTTCAACAACACATGTCAGCATTACTGATAAATGGGGTCATGTGGTTTCCATGACGGCGACTGTGGAAAGTATGTTCGGAAGCCGCCTGATGGTTGAAGGGTTTATGCTCAATAATGAACTTACCGACTTCTCTCTTATCCCGGTGAGTGAGGATGGCAAGTTGGTGGCAAACAGAGTTCAGGGCGGCAAACGGCCCATGAGTTCGCAAACACCGAGTATCGTTTTTGATGACCAGAACAGGCCTATGCTCATTATAGGATCTCCCGGTGGGTCAAGCATCATTAATTATGTCACCCAAACCATGATCAACGTGCTTGACTGGGAGATGGATATGCAGTCAGCTATTGGTGCGCCGCATATCATCAGCCGCAATGGCCCTGCGTTGGTTGAGCAAGGGACGAGCGCCGAGGCGTTGATAGAGCCATTAAAGGCGCTGGGGCATGATGTGCGCGCAGTGACGCTTATGAGCGGCCTACATGGCATCAAATTACTATATGATGGTGAAGGTAGACGAATATTGGACGGCGGGGCAGATCCGCGCAGAGAAGGGTATGTGGCTCAGTGAGTAAAATAGAAACGAAACATTTGGAAGATGAACTATCGAAGCTGAAGATGCTTGAGGGGCGCACGCCATTTTCTTCTGACGAAGATCTTGCGCGTGCATTCACCACACTGGCACCATTTGACAGCGGTGGTATTTTTACGGGCTCCTATAGCGGCGAAGGGGCGTGGGAACGACATACTGCGGGTGATGAGCTGGTTCATATTTTAAGCGGCAGCGCTGAACTTACTATCTTGACGGAAGAGGATGAGCAATTAATTCATCTAACGTCAGGAATGGTGTTGGTTATTCCAAAAGGACTTTGGCACCGCTTTCGTTCAAGTGATGGTGTGACATTAATAACTGCTACGCCGCATCCGACAGAGCACTCAACGACAGAGGATCCAAGGGAGTAGTTTACCAATGCAGACTTTAATGCTGCAAGGGTAGGACAATTCTGAAGACACTGCCCTCAGGGTCACTTTTAAGAAGATCCAGGGTTCCACCGTGTGCCGCTATAATTTCTTTTGAAATGGCGAGGCCAAGGCCAGTGCCACCACGGCTACCGGTTTTAAAGGGTTGGAAAAGGTTCTCTTTTATTTTTGCAGGAATTCCCAGTGCGTCATCGGTGATATCGATGGTGATTTTGTCATCCTTGATTGAACTTTCGATGGTAATGTTGCCGCTTTCACCAATCGCTTGCACTGCATTGCGGCAAATATTCATCAGAACGCGGAATATTTGGTCATTGTCGGCTTTTAATTTTTGTTCGGTGGCCACCCTATTGTGCAGTTGGATCTTATCGTTATCAAGAAGGCCAAGTGAGGTCGAGACATCGTCAATCAGGTTGTGAAGATTAAACGTGCTGACATTGAGATCTTCGGCTTCGCTGCCACCATATTGCAGTGTGTTTTCACACAGCCGGATTGCACGGTCAATTGCTTTGACAAAACGTGGCGCAAGTTGCTGTACGACAGGATTATCGATGGTACTCAGATGATCGGAAACAAGTTGCGCACTGGATAACATGTTCCTGAGGTCATGGTTGATGTTGCTTATTGCACCGCCTAATTTTGCAAGATGATTTTTCTGATTGAGAGCCTTACGGATATCATCCTGCATTTTGCTTAACTCTCTCATTACCACGCCAATTTCATCTTCACGGTCTTCCGGTTTGAAGTGTGTGGTCAGATCCTCCGGTGCGTGACGAAAGGCTATCATATTATCGGTAATTTTCTTTACCGGGGCAACAAGTAAGTTGGAAAGGTTATAATATAAAAGCATTGCGACAAGCAGGGAAATGACAATGGTAAGCAGCACTATATTTCGTGAATAGATCAGCATATCATGACAAAGAAGAGCCTCATCAAATACAATACTGATTTCTGTATATCCATCGCCGGTTGCGTCGCCGGTTGCTTCGATCAGATACCCACTTCTTTGCAAATTGACGAGTGTCGAAAATGCGTCGCTCACTGACTTGAGCCACGAGAGTTCGCGCATATCGAAACGGGCGGATATTTCAAAGGGATCTACGGGCATCAGCATCTGCGAGTTCTCATCGTCCAATTTTCGAACGATCGCGTAGTTTTCAGTGGATGCAAGAAGTTCGTCCGCAAGCAGTCGACTTACCATATAATCGGGGGCGGCTTCGATAACCAATATAGCGATATTGGCTTCCGCGAGCTTTTGTTCGATCCAGTTTTCACGAAAATTAGCGACGGAAGGGACATATATGACAATTTCTGCTACGAAAACAAAAAATATTGTGACAAGCAGAAGCCGTGCCGACAGGCTGCTTTTGATTGATAAGTTTTTTATTCTCCCCACCATTATTTTTATCCCAAGAATGACAATAATTTGACAATTCTTCTTGTTTTATCACTAAACAACGACTGCGTATAGAAGCTTGATGCTGCGCGCTTGTTTATTTCACCCAACGTCGGATAAGGGCTGATGACGTTTGCTATAGTTCCTATTTTAAGCCCTTGCGAAATGGCCATAGTCCAAACCGCGAGCAGCTCATCGGCCGACGCCCCGACGATAGTAGCGCCAAGAATATGACCTTTTTTAGTCGTTATGACTTTTACCAGTCCTTTTTCGTCGCGTGTCGCCCTTGCCCGGTCATTTTCCTTATAAAGCCAGCTGATAACCTTTACGTTATCGCCGTACTTTTTCCGGGCATCCTGCTCACTTAACCCGACGCTGGCGAGCGCAGGCGATGTATAAGTGGCGTGGGGCAGGGCTTTGTAATCGGCCTTGGCCCAAAACATGCCAAAAACAATGCGTCTTATGATGATGCCGGCGTCATATCCCGCTTTATGGGTAAAACCAGCGCCGCCAGTAACATCGCCGATGGCATATATTGATTTATTGCTCGTGCGCAGGTTTGCACCGACAGAGATGCCCTGACGCGCGAAGTCGACGCCAGCTTTATCCAAATTCAATTTTTCCAGATTGGGCTTGCGTCCTGTTGCCACCAACAGGTGGCTGCCGGTAATGGTCTCACTCTCCAGTGTAACTGCAACCTGATTATCGGTACCGGAAACATTTTTAATGTTCACTTTTTCTTTAAGTGTAATGCCCTCGTCGTTCAGGCTGCTGAGAAGGACTTTCACCAGTTCCGGGTCGTCATTTTCCATAAAACCAAGCGCTATTACCGTTACATCAGCCCCCAATCGACGGTGAGCCTGTGCCATTTCAAGACCTATGGGTCCGCCGCCAATGATGATCAGATGGTCTGGCGCAGTTTTTAAGTCAAATATGGTTTCATTTGTGAGATACGGCGTATCAGCAAGCCCCGGAATTGGCGGAACACTTGGCGAAGAACCAGTGGCGATGACAAATCGTTTTGCTTTAATGGTTTTGTCACCGGCTTTCAGTGTAGTTTTATTTTCGAAGCTTCCATATTCAGAGATGACCGTGACGCCCAACTCTTCAAAGCGTTCAACTGAATCGTGCGGAGCGATACCGGCGATCACGTTGTGGACGTGTTCGTGAACCTTGGAAAAATCGACCATTGGCTCCGTAGGAGTAATTCCAAAATCACCGCCATTTTTCATAGCGTGTGCTGCGTGTCCTGCGGCCAGAAGCGCTTTGGACGGCACACAGCCATAATTGAGACAGTCACCACCCATTTTGCCACCCTCAACAAGTATGGTGCTCTTGCCAAGCTGGGCGGCGCCTGAGGCAACACTAAGTCCGCCACTGCCAGCACCGATGATACAAATATCCGCTGTTATTACTTCATTCATACTCCGCTTGGTCCTTTCATCTTTTTATAGATAATAGGAATCAGAGAAAGAAATCCCAATGCTGCCAGTGGTACCATTACCTGCGCTGAACTAAGAACCGAAAGGTCCGGGGTTTTCCCCTGCTCCAGTACATAGCCGATGCCACTGCCGATGCTGGCATAGACAAATGTGCCGGGGATGATGCCGATAAAAGTTGTCGCCATGTAGAGGCGAAGGTTAACGCCCATAAACGCAGGTACTAAATTGACCACGAAAAACGGAAACGCAGGCACCAGTCTTAAAAATAGAAGATAACTTAAAGCGTTTTCTTTAAACCCTGCACGCATTTTTGAAAGCCACGGCCCGGCGCGTTCCTTGAGAGCGTCCTGAAGGGCGTATTTTGCCGCAAGAAAAATCAGTGTTGCGCCGATGGTTGCAGAAATAACAATAAGGGTTCCGGCGACCACCGTTCCAAGCAGGGCGCCGAAAAGGAGCGTTAGAATAGATGCCCCAGGAATTGAAAAGGCAACAGCAAGGATATAGACGGACGAAAACAGAAACAGACTGAGAAGATAATCACTGGCAATGTAGTTTTTAAGGGCACCATAATTTTCACCGATGGCTTCAAATGAAAGAAATTTGTGAACATCAAAGTAAATGGCGAGGCCTAGACCAGCTGCAAGTATGGCAACCGGGAGGTAGCGTTTTAAATCCATTTAAACATCTTTCATTTTTTTGCGTCTTACTTTATTAACGTACCCGAATTCAAGTTATGGAACTATAGGAAACTATTGAAATAAAATCCATTCACGGATGCGTGATTTAATGTGATCTAGGTGATCCATTTTTTATTGCTTTTATCACCATAGGGGCATTGACTTATAGTATTATACCCATTATACACCCGTTTTCATAAACGTAAGTAAGGGCTTGCCCTGAAATAATATTAAATTAGTCGCCTAATAGGCAGTTGGAGAAGTCCAGTGAAACGTACATATCAACCAAGTGTTCTGGTTCGTAAGCGCCGTCATGGTTTCCGTTCGCGCTCTGCGACAGTTGGTGGAAGACGTGTTCTTGCTGCCCGCCGTGCGAAAGGACGTAAACGCTTATCAGCATAATATGCTGATAAGTGATTTAGACACGAATTCGAAAGCCGGTCCCTATTACAAGAGACCGGTTTTTTTGTGGAATTTTGATAATGTCACAAGCCGTTGAAAATAAAGAATTAAAATTCGAAACGCTCAAAAAAAGGCGTGATTTCCTTCGTGTGTCTTCGGGGCAGAAAAAATGGATCACACCAGCGATGATTGTCCAATTTGGGTCAATGCCGGAAGATGAGACCAGCGAACTAAGAGTGGGATACACGGCGAGTAAAAAGGTAGGTAATGCTGTAATCCGAAATCGTGCTAAAAGAAGAATGAGGGAAGTTACGCGTCAAGTGCTTGGGAAATTTGCGCATGCGGGGCATGATTATGTGATTATCGCTAGGCGGGAAATCACCGATTACCCCTTTAAGGAATTGATTCGCGACTTGAAATGGGCGTTAAAAAGACTACATGAAGACACAACGAAGAAAACGAAGGGGACAATCTGATTTTTTCTTCTCTTTTTAAATATTTAAGCGTGGTGGTTGGTTATTTCTTGAAAGCTTTGATTACTGTCTATAAGTATGTCCTTTCACCTTTGCTTGGTCCAAAGTGTCGGTATCTGCCAACATGCTCGTCCTATGCTATGGAAGCAATTGAAATACATGGCCCGTTCAAGGGTGGTTGGCTTGGTGTAAAACGCATATCGAGATGTCATCCCTGGGGCGACAGTGGTTATGATCCAGTGCCACGTAAACACGGATCCGATAATTGTAATTGTAATGCTGATACTTTAAGCAAAAATTAGAGATAGTATAATGGAAGAGAACCGTAATTTTATATTGGCAATCGTGCTGACCATGATCATTCTTTTTGGATGGGAATTTTTCTTTGGTTCGTCGCCATCACCAGAAGAGCAGATCGCAATGGAACAGGCGACTGCGGACGTTTCCGGTGAAACTGCGGGCATTCCAAATATGTCGAGCACTACAGATGGTGGAACTATCCCAGGCATGGCAGCCCCAGTGGTTAAGGAAATTGCGGCAGACCGGAGCGCTGTTGTTAATGCACGAGACAACGTCTCCGTCAATAGTGAACGCCTAATCGGTTCGATCAGCTTAAAAGGACTTCGATTTGACGATCTTTCTTTAAAGGATTACCGCGAGACTGTTGAACCGACCAGTGACATTGTTACGCTTCTTAATCCTTCCGATGCGTTCAGCGCATATTTCGCGGATTTTGGGTGGATAGGGGACGGTAAAAAACCGGATGCAAATTCAGTATGGTCAGCCAACAAATCGTCCTTGAGTGGTGACGACACGGTTATTTTTACCTGGGATAACGGGGAAGGATTAATTTTCACTCGTGAAGTATCGCTTGATCAGAATTATATGTTTTCGGTAAAGCAGCGGGTTCAAAATAATACGCAAGCAGCCGTTTCAATGGCGACCTATGGTCGCGTCTACCGTGAAGGTGGTGAGGGGCAAGGCCTATTCATTCTTCACGAGGGTCCGCTTCGCGTCGGAAATGATGGCAAAGAGGAAATCACCTTTGAAGATCTTGAAGATGATACTTATGAGGCTGAAGAAGTAACCGAAGGCGGTTGGGTCGGTATTACCGACAAAGAGTGGCTTGTTGCCCTTATCCCCAATCAGGACGAAAATTTTACCACCAATGTGTCGCGGACAACCCAAAATAATGGGGTTCAATTTCATGTGAACTATGCCACCGGCGGTGTTTCAGTGGCACCCGGCGCGACAGCCGAGCGCACCTCACGTTTCTTTGCTGGTGCCAAAGAAGTTGATCTTCTTGAACATTATACCGAAGTTGAAGGCGTGCGTATGTTTGACTATGCCATCGATTGGGGCTGGCTCCATTTCATTACCAAACCAATTTATTTTATGCTTCATTTCTTCTACGGTATTGTTGGAAACTTCGGCGTTGCCATCCTGCTGCTGACTATGGTGATCAAGGGGTTGTTGTTCCCTCTGGCCATCAAGCAATATGTAAGCATGGACCGGATGAAGAAACTTCAACCAAAAATGGCAAAGCTTAAAGAAAAATACGGCGATGACAAAGCCCGCATGCAGCAAGAAACAATGGCGATGTATAAAGAAGAAAAAGTAAACCCGTTGGCAAGCTGTCTGCCAATTTTTATTCAAATTCCGATCTTCTTCTCACTCTATAAAGTTCTTTATGTGACCATTGATATGCGCCATGCGCCATTCTTTGGCTGGATCAAGGACCTCAGTGCTCCCGACCCGATGCTGGTCACCAACCTGTTTGGTTTAATCCCGTGGGAGCCAACGGGGTTCCTGGCTATCGGTATTTTGCCGATCTTTATGGGTGTGACCATGTACGTTCAACAAAAACTTAATCCGCCAATGACCGATCCGATCCAGCAAAAAGTATTTGCCCTTATGCCGATCATGTTCACGTTCATTTTGGCCGGTTTCTCTGTCGGTCTGGTGGTTTACTGGACCTGGAATAATATCCTGACCATTTGCCAACAATGGTTTATCATGCGCAGGGTTGCGGCGAAGGAAAGCTAGCGTCTTGTCAGATGATATCAAAACACAAGAAGAGCAGGCGGCCTACATTGAACGGGGACGTCTGCTTTTTCGTTCGCCATGCGAATTTTTGCTGGGTGCCGCGTCACTTACGCAGTTGCCTGAGCCAGATGCGACAGAGGTTGCTTTTGCCGGCAGATCAAACGTTGGTAAATCAAGCCTTCTAAACGCCCTGACAGGTCGCAATAGCTTGGCCCGGACCTCAAATACACCGGGTCGGACACAGCAGCTCAATTTCTTTTTTCTTGGTGATCGCAGGAATGACGGCCTTTATGTGGTTGATCTTCCCGGTTATGGCTATGCGAAAGTGTCTAAAAAGTTGGTGAAGGACTGGGTGAAACTGATGCGCGAGTATTTGCGCGGGCGGCCCAATCTGCGCAGAGTATTTGTATTGGTGGACGGACGTCACGGCCTCAAGGACAGTGACATGGAACTTATGTCAATGCTCGATGAAACGGCTGTTTCTTATCAGGTGGTGCTGACCAAATCTGATAAGGTTAAAATGGCGGAGATGGAAAAAACGTTAGCGAAAACGCAAAAAGCCATCGCTAAAAATGTCGCGGCTCATCCAAAAGTATTGATCACCAGCTCGGTTAAGGGTTATGGTTTGGACGAACTTAGAGGCATTATCGCCGATCTGGTCTAGGAATAAGCATGATGAGCGACGATATGGATAAAGATACATTGCTTGGCAAGGCGAGAACGCTAACCGAAGCGCTGCCTTACATGCGTCGCCATGCTGGAAAATCATTTGTCATAAAATATGGTGGCCACGCCATGGTTGATGAGGCACTGTCTGAGAATTTTGCCCGCGATATTGTGCTGATGAAGCAGGTGGGAATGAATCCTATTGTTGTCCATGGCGGTGGCCCTCAGATTGGCAACATGCTTGAGCGGCTTAAAATTGAAAGTTCATTTGTTGACGGCCTTAGGGTTACCGACAAAGCCACCATTGAAGTGGTGGAAATGGTCCTGTCCGGCAGTATCAATAAATCAATCGTTGGCGCCATTAATAAGGTCGGCGGTAAGGCTGTTGGTCTTTCTGGCAAAGACAGCGGGCTGGTGATAGCGGAACCCCTGAAGCGCACACGAAAAGATCCGGACAGTCACATTGAACAAATACTCGATCTTGGATTTGTTGGACATCCAAAAGAGGTTAATGCAGATTTTCTACGTACGTTTGAACATACTGATGTGATCCCAGTGATCGCTCCCATTGGCTTTGGTGAAGGTGGTGAAACTTATAATATTAATGCCGATACTATGGCTGGCGCCATTGCTGGCGCCCTTAAGGCCGAACGTTTGCTGTTGCTTACCGATGTGGTCGGTGTGCTTGACAAAGATAAAAATCTGGTGACGGATATGAACGAAGAGATGGCAAAGGCTCTCATAGAAGACAGAACCATACAAGGCGGAATGATCCCCAAAGTGGAAACCTGCATCCGTGCTATCCATGATGACGTGGGAGCGTCAGTGATTATCGATGGTCGTGTTGAACATGCCCTACTTCTTGAACTCTTTACCGAACATGGTGCTGGTACGCTCATACAAAAGTAATTGTCATATAATAACCCGGCTGCTATTGATTTAATTCGTGGAATTTTACAGTTGGGGAGAATTTATAGTGGTGATTGGGATTTCAAGATGAGACGTGAACTTTTGCAAGATAGCCGATTTAGGCGCGTTATCTCAGCGGCTGCTCTTCTCATTGGCGGGTTTGGTATAGTCTACTTATTTAGAAAAAGTATTGTGGCCGATTGGAGTGACGTCGATTTTATTTATATTTGGCTTTCTGGTCATTTGTGGTCGCAAGGGATAAGCCCCTATGGCGTTGAATTTATCGAACAGGGCAGTATCCTTTTTGATATATTTAATGGCCAAGCGTTCTTTTATCCGCCCAGTTTTTGGTTCATCTCCAGAATTTTTACATCATTTGAATATCAAACTGCTGTGGAAGTCTGGCGCTGGACCAGTGTTAGCCTCCTCCTATTATCAAGCCTGTTACTCAAAGCCGGTATGGGAAATGCTGGCATTAAAATATCGTGGCCGACAATTATTTTTTACACTGGCCTGGTTTCGTTTATGCAGGGGACGGTTTTAACATTTGTGCTGGGACAAACCTCAATTGTGATATATTTCGCGGTGTGTCTTGTTATTTATTCCGCATTGTCACGAAATAATATCTTACTTGCCGTCGGTCTGTGTTTGGTTCTTTTGAAGCCAAATGTGGGCGCAGGGTTATTCATTGCTTTTTTACCCTTTGCTATATATAGAAAATCAGTGGTTTTAACAGTCTTTGGTTCACTGTTGATGTCATTGCCTGCGCTGTTACCATTTGGTGTGATCAACACTATTTTATCTTACTTAACGGGGATATCCGAACACAGTGGCTATATTGCCAATCAAGCACAATTGACCACGGGTATTAGGAATATTTTTTATCATTTAACGGATATTGAAATGTCGAGTACGTTAGCAGTGCTAATCACCGTTCTTGGAATTTTAATGACAATGATCGTTATTGCAAAGACAAGCATTCTCATGAAAGAAGGGCAAGAGAACGAAAAGATACTGTTTATCTTAGCGTTGAGCCTGTCAATGATTGGTTTTCTGGCGCCGCTTCACGTCTACGACTTTATGTTTGTCGCGCCCGTTATCTTGCTCACTCAAAAACTTGGTAAATACACTCAGGTTGTAATATTTGTCTCATTTCTTGTGATCGCGCGTTCTCAGAATATTACCTTTGAAGCAGGGATATTTCGTCCTCATTATCCTAATCTCTGGGCGGGCAGTGAATTATCTACCATGGCCTCGTTTTTTAATACGGTTCTGATCTTCGTTGTTGCCAAAAACCTATATATGAGACACGCAGAAAATACATGACAATAACGAAGTGCGTGTTTATAAAAAGATATGCCGTGAGTTTCAAAAAGCTCCACTCGCCACCACTTGCAAACCATTAAGAAAGCATCTGAGGACCAATACATGAAACTGCTTTTAAAAATTACACTCGTTATACTCGCTTCTGCGCTCGCGCTTCAATCGAAAGTGATGGCCCAGGCTGGTGACGTGAGTAGTGGCGCAGATTATAAAGACAAAATGATGATCGATGCTGACTATAAAAAGGAACTTCTTGCTCTTGGCTTTAAGGATGGCAAATATCTGGAGCTAAAAGAAACGTCCATCTCTCATCATCCCTACATCGTGGTTAATAAAGTTGTTCATACGGCGGAGGTATCCGCTCTGCGTCCTGATGGGACAGCATTGAAAGGCAGAGTGCCGACAGATGTAAGTCAGGAAGATCTCCTGGTCGCTTCAAGGTTAGCCTGCGTGGGGGCAATCAACGTGATAAAACACGCTGCTGGTGGTGATCTCAGCCGGGTCAGAAAAATTGCAAATATTCGTTATCTGACTTTGAGTGAACCTGAATATATTGACTATGCCCTCGTATCAAATGAATGTTCAACATTGATGGTGCGTGTGTTTGGACAGACGGTGGGAAGTCATACCAGATTTGCCATGGGTCTGGTTTCCTCGCCGAATAACGAATCCTTTAAACTAAATCTAATCGCGTATCTAAAATGATGAAAAATATATTTTCTATATTGTTTGTGGTCCTGTTGTCATCTTTTACCAATGCACCGTTTGCTCAGGGCTCTGGTACCCTTGAAGAGAGACTTGCAAAGGAACTTGTCAGGCTTGGATTTGAGGATGGTGAACTGCCACCTCTATCGAAGGTATTCGGCCCGTATCAACCGTATGTGGTTGTGGATAAGGATATTTATCTTACTTCGACAGCGGCTCAAAGGCCGGATGGCACCTGGATAACGGGGTTAGTGACCCATGAGACGAATTTGGATGATCTTATCTATGCGACGGAACTTACGGTTATTTCAGCAATTAACCGCCTCAAATATGCTGCGGGTGGGGACCTCAATAAAATTGCCAAGATAATCCATGTCAATACAATGTCACCAGCACCGCAGGATTATCCCCATTTAGAAATCCTCGCAGATACGTCTTCTGACATGCTGGTGAGGATTTTTGGTCGTGAAGTCGGCAGTCATGCCCGAACCATACTGGCTGTGACGTCACTTCCTATAAATATGCACCATGAAATAGAAGTCCGGGCGGCACTCAAATAAATTTTCACAGGGGCTATACTTTCAACAGTAGCTAAGTCTCAAAGTGCGCCAAGTTACTCATAAAGCGCCATTTCATATTCCATCTGATCTACGGACATTGGAAAGTCGACGCCGTTTTTGGCATTTATGAATTCATCGGGCGGAACTTGGGCAAGATCGGATTGCATTTGCAATGCTGTTCGCATATTAAGCTCCGCGCGGTAGGCCAAAGCAACGATAAGAGAGCCTTTTTTCTTGGCAAGGATAGTGCGGACCGATTTATCGGGGATATTCGACATCAGGATAAGTGATTGGACCACCAGTTCGCGCTGATTATTATTGATGGCATTTTGAATAAAATCATCATCAATTACGCCGCGTTCAAACAGGTCGGCGGCCTTCTCAGCCAGTGAACGCTGGTCATCGCTTTCCGGATCTTCACTATTGATGCGGTCACGTACGCGAATAAGAAGTTCTTCGCCCTGTTCCGGGGCAAGATGATTATCACTAATCATCATATCGACAAGCGATGAGGCAACAAATGTCGCGATCCGTTTCATGGCTCGCATTGAAAGGTTGGGACGCTTTGCCAACGGCTCATGCCAAGCGATTATATCCTGATCCTGAGCTTCATTGATTATACTGTCGAGAGTTTCTTCACGAATTTGTGCATTTTGATTGGCAAGCAGATTAGCGACCGCGGGAATTTCCAAAGATGAGGCGATAGCATCGCAAATGTCGTTACTTAATTCATTGCGATTGGCGATGGCTTCAAGTGCGCCAGTTACGGTGGTTGCAGCGATAATCTCTTTGAGATCGGCATCACTAAGGAGTGGTGAATATTCAAGAATTGGGGCGCAGACCTCAAGTATCTTGTCCGTAGCCAGTTTTAGGGCGATGTGTTTTGGAATACTGTTTGAGGATTTTAACTCTTCAGAGAGTATCTGTCTCACCGAAGGTAGTTGATCATTTGCGAGAATTTCGATCATTTCCATGGCTTTGTCGCGGATTTGCGTGGTGCCGTTCACGGAAATATTGGGGAAGAATCTTGCTATTTTTCGGGCAAGTTCATGTTTGACTTCTTCATTGTCATCTTCGGCGAGAATTTTGTCCGCTTGTATTGGTGTGTTGGCGTTTTGAGCTATTTTTTTTCTAACTTCGTCAGAACTGTCTTCGGCAAGATAATAAAGCACTTCTTGCGGTGTATTGTCACCGGATGCCAATATCATTTTGTCATCAATTTTTTTGCGTTCTAAGGCACTACGGGCTTCTTCATAACTGGCAAGTTCTTCGGCTCGGGTGTCTTTCTTTTTAAAGAAATTCATAATCATCTTACACGACCTCCGCTGATTGATATATGGAAACCCCTGATTTGCCGTTCTTTTTAACCTGATATAGAGCCTTGTCTGCTCGTTCCATAAGTGCATCAAGTGAAAGTATAGAATTCGGCGCGCTCACGGCAATCCCAATAGAAAGGGAGAGCGGATGGTCAGGATTGTCTGCGATTTCCTTGATCTCTTCCACTCCTTCCAAAATTCGATTGGCTTGTCTCAATGCGCTTTTCTCGTCTATATTTTCGAGCCAGACCGCAAATTCATCACCGCCCAGACGGCTGCAATAATCTGCCGTTCGAACGTTTCTGTTCAGTATGTCAGAAACTTTTCTGAGAACGTTATCACCAGTTGCATGGCCGAATGTGTCGTTGACCTGTTTGAAATTATCGAGATCAATGAATAACAGTGCGCATGATTGTTTACTGCGCCCTTGAATTAACAAGCGTTTTTCAACATTTTCTGTGAAAGCACGCCTATTTAATAGTTTTGAAAGTTCATCAGTGCTGGACAGCAATTCCAGCTTTTCATAATTTTTGATCTGTTCAAACGCGATACCTAAATGGCTGGAGACACCCATAAAGAGAGTTTTTTCGTCCTTGTGCCAGCTTTTTTTATTCTCGTCGATGACAATGAAAATGACACCGTTAATTTCATTGTGATGTTTTGAAAATCCGATCAACACCAAGTGGTCCTCTATTATTTCTTCGAAATATGGTGAGGGCAAATTAGCAGATGAATTTTCGCTGATCGATAAAGCACGACTATTCAATTTTTTAAAAAATCCTTTGTCTATTTTTTCATCACTATATGCTTTTAACGTGCTTTCAAAGAGGCCATCTTCGTTTTTTTGTAAGCTGGCGATATAGCAGCTCTTGGCAGTGATGCCATCAAGGGCAGCTTTGGCGGTTGTCTGTAAAATTTTAGACGGATCGATTTCATCGCGAATGGTCGAAATGATTTTCTTTAACACCTGTTCGCTTTTGCGAATGCGGCGAAGGGATGCTTCGCGCTCTCGCATTTCGGTAATATCGCGGCAAACACCACGGGCACCTTGCCAGGTTGAATTATTATCAATGATCGGATTTGCAGACACTTGCACGCAAGCAAAAGACGCATCACTTCTTTGTAGCCATATCTCAACATCATGAATGGCGTCCAGAGTATCAAAAGGATTGAGTCCACCTTCGCCAACAATCAGGTCCGCGGCGCGCTTATCATTGAGTTCATAAGCGGTATAGCCGAGAATACCATTTGGTGAGACATATTTGAATCGGCCCTTGTTGTCTGTTTCCCAAGCGAAATCAGTGGAACAGGAGACAAGATCCTTAAACATTTGCCGCGACTGTACAAGCGCTTTGGTCAAATGTTGTTCCACCGTGGTATCCTTACCGAATAACAAAACCTGCGGTGTGTCAGTATTGTTTGATTTTACCGGAAATGCAAAAAGATCGAAGTGGCGAGTGCCGCTCTCATCTTCGAGCGTGAGTTTCTGATTTTCCGGACAGCCGTTTGTCAGGCAACGAATGACCAGACCGTGGATTGACGGATTACGGTTCTGAAAAGCAGTGACTAGATTTTCCGCATAAACATTTTTTTCGAGAATATTAAGAGATTCGTTCGTCAGTAGCGCAGGGCCGTCAAGGTTTTCAATTAAATTTTTGTGAATGAGAATGTCGTCAGACGCGCCGCCGGAGGCATTTTTTTGCCCAGCTCTGTTGGCGTTTGTCAGAATGCGTGCAATATTACTGTCCATGGTGCCCAAATCAATATATTTTGTTACTGTTACTTAATAAATTATGATGGATATAAACGTAACGATCTTGTATTAACATTTGGTTTACGAAGCTCATAAAATGATCGCGAATTAATGAAAAAAACTACACAGGATTTTCCAGGCCTGGAAAAAATAAAATATTGGGTATTTGATCTTGATAACACCCTTTATCCCCATCAAGCGGATTTGTTTACCCAGGTAGACCATAAAATGGGCCTGTTTATTCAGGATATGTTTGATGTCTCGTACGAAGAAGCGAAGCAACGTCAAAAGAATTTTTTTAGAAAACATGGCACAACATTAAGGGGGTTAATGACCGAGCATGGGATTGAGCCATATGACTATCTTAATTTTGTTCACGATATTGATTTTTCCGTCCTAGAAGTTGATAAAATATTAAGTGAAGCAGTGGATAAGCTTCCTGGTGAAAAATTTATTTACACCAATGCATCGACCAGTTATGCGCAGGACGTGCTGTCACGTATTGGTCTTTCAGGAAAATTCAAGGATATTTTCGATATTCATGATGCCAAGTTTTTGCCAAAGCCTGATATGAGAAGTTACCATAAAATGGTCGATAAATTTGCAATTGATCCAAAAAGTTCAGTGATGGTTGAGGATATTGCGGGCAATCTAAATCCCGCCGCTAAACTGGGCATGACCACCGTGTGGGTGCCAACGGATACGGTCTGGTCCGAAAATGACATTGCGCAGGAAAACATTCATCATGTCACAGAGAATTTACCGCAGTGGTTGGCCGGAATAGCAAAGCAACTGGATTAATTGAGCTATTATAGAAAAAGTGCTGTCCCGTCGCTGAAAATAACCTTATGAATATAGAAAATCACAACACGGGCTAAAATGTCTATAGTGATAACTGAAATTTTTAAGAGATAAACATGACCAACGATAACGAAATGTCATTACCAAATTATATTCTGAAATCGATGGCAGGTGCCTGGAAGCTAGTGAGTATGAACCGGAATTCGATGGATTATTTTGATCTGTCGTCGGATGGTTTCTGGAAAAGCTTTTGGGCACTCGGGGTTATGGTGCCCGCCTTTCTACTTGAGGTCATATATGGATCTCAGGCTGAAGTATCTCAGCCGCTTGCAACAAAATCTATTTATTTTGTTGTTTCGTTGCCACTTATGGCAATTGTCATGCTTTATTTTACTAGGTTTATGAAAATAAGCATAAATTATGCGCCTATGGTCATCGCCTATAACTGGCTCAATGCGATGATTTATAGTATTCTCATTGCTGTGGGGCTTATATTGAATTTGCTAGCCCCTGAAAGTGCGGTCACCGGCGTTGTCCTTCTAATATTAAGCGTCTATTTCGGATGGTATGTGGTTTGGCATACGTTGAAAATATCGCTGGCAATTAGTGGAATGCTCGCAGTGGGAGTTTTGCTTTTTGTAAACTTCTTTAATGCAGTACTTCAGGTGCTTATTCTTAAAATATTTAATCCTGAAGTATTTGAGATGCTGTTTAACCTGGCTAGTACTCAACCTTCATAAAATAAAGGCCGTCCGGCGGGGCATTATAGCCGAGTGCGGTCCGGTTTTTGGCTTTTAGCGCGTCTTCAAGATCGCTTTTTGACCACTTGCCGCACCCCACATAATAAAGACACCCAACCATCGAGCGGACCTGATGATGAAGATAACTGATAGCCGATGTGTCGATATAGATATTTTCACTGTCTCTTGACACATCGAGTTTTTCAAGCGTTTTTAACGGTGATTTTGACTGGCACTGAACACTTCTGAAGGTGGTAAAGTCATGTTTTCCAACAAGAACCTGTGCAGCTTCATGCATGGCGTCAACATCTAGATTTTCTTTGATCTGCCAGGCTTTGCCGCGCATCAGGCTCAGTTTGGCACGGCGATTGATGATATGATAGCGGTAAAATCTTTTCTTGGCCGAGAATCTCGCATGAAACTCGTCGTCCACATCTTCCGATTTTAAAATGGAAATGGGGATGCCTTTCAAATGAAAGTTGAGCGCATCCATAACTCTAAACGCTTCTATCTCGCGCGGGATATCCACGTGTGCGACCATACCTCTTGCGTGAACGCCAGCATCGGTGCGTCCGGCGGCGAGAAACCTGCACTCACTTTGGCAAAAATTGTAGGCGGCTTTTTCAAGCTCGCGCTGAATTGAAGGTGCAATTTCCTGCATTTGCCAGCCATGATAATCACTGCCGTCATATTCGATCGTCAGTTTAAAGCGGCGAAGATCGCTCATGAGAATACCGCTCCCGGTTTGATATTAAACCCGCGCATCATGTCCACTAACAC
>CAXBLS010000060.1:0-19128 GCA_963976585.1 uncultured Kordiimonadaceae bacterium | reverse complement strand
ACAAATAAACGCCGGACTTGATAAGTTCCTTACAATCATCGAAGAAGAAATTGAACTGCATCATTCCCACCCGGAGTGGATGGATCTTGATCAACGCTGCCGCGAAGAAAGCAACCTGATTGTCCGCTCCGACATCATCCTTGATATGCTTGAAGAGGTTATAAGCATATTTCAACTTAATGATGACAACAGATTTGTTAGGCGGTTTAAAATTGCCAAGCTTTATTTTAATAACATTATTTAGGGATTCTCCCCATAGTAATAATGAGTTAGAAAAAAAACTCTTTCATTTTCCATAAATATGCTTTATAGAACATAACATGAATCGATCATGAATCTATTGAGTTAAGTAAATAATTAATGGGAGCTTATCATGGCTCATGTAAGTTTTTTAAAGCAAATTGCCCGCCTTATCATCTTGATAGGATTGGTGAGCGTCTCGCTTCCTGCCTCTGCAGCTACTGTTATTCTCAATTTTGAATGGCTCGATCCAAGCACCAATCATCATGGCAGCAGCATTACTGAAAGTGGCTATACTTTAACTGCTACAGACATCAGCAGTACCAAACCGAGCTATTTCAATTCAAATGGTACAGTTTCAATTTACACAGAGCTTAATGCGGAATTGACCATTACATATGGCCCGACACACGATTATGTATTTGATATAATATCAATGGATTTTGGTGAACTTTTTAGCGCCGGCACGCCACTCGCCGCCTATTCCGCCGTTAGAGCCGATGGCAGTACAGCCAGCGGCCAGTTGGTCATCAGTGGTGCCTCATCTCTTTGGAACTACCATTTGGTATTTGGCCCTCTTTTTACCAACCTTGTTTCTTTTCGCTTAGGTCACAACAGCCCCTATCTTTACCAGTATGATAATATCGAGCTCAGATCATCAATTGACGTGATGGAGACTCCCATACCCGGTGCTCTCCCCCTTTATCTGAGCGGTATCGCCGCTATTGCCTTTGCTCGCTATCGGCGCCGCAGAAAAAATCAGATATAGCGGTATACAATATACCCCACCACTATCAACAGGACCACCTTGGCGATTAAAAACCACCAAAGGAATTTGGGTGGTGCATTTTTTGGTTTATCAGTCATGGTCAGTCCAGCAGATGTGGCGGTATTGGGTTTTCTTCACTTTCTCTTTGCCACATAGTCGACAGTATCCACCAGCGTCCGCCGGTTTTCACCAGTTCGAACACGGTGACGCCGCGGGCGGTGTAGTTTTCATTTTCCATCGCATCTGAAATACCGTAGGTGCTGATCACGTTGGCCATATAACCAAATGCCTGGGTATCGCGGGATATTTCCCGCTCAAAAAAATCGGAGGAAATGGTCAGGAAACCTTCAGTACGCAAATAATACTCGGCAAGTTGATGGGTTGGTATATTACCGTCGGCATTAATTTTGATTTTTCCGCCAGGGATAAACAGCGATAATATACGCTCGCCGTCCCGTTTCCCGGGATGCCCACTAACCCCCTCATAATATGCCTTCACAACACCATCTATTGTCGAAACATCGTCCAGCTTTGCTTCTGGATAATCCTGAGCCTGAGTTCGCGAAAAAGTGAGTAATAAAAAGCAAATAAACAATAGTTTCATGGCGGTTTCCTTTTTTGTCAGCTTAAGGAATAAGAACCCCATAAACAACAAAAAACCCCGCAAGCCATTAAGCTCGCGGGGTATAGTATATGTGTTTATAATCCAGTCCATGAAGGTATCCTTCTGGTTTGATCATATGTAATGGTTATAGTGGGTTATATATTGGTCTCTAGAACCTTTTCCGATTTTTGTGTTCCAGTGTTCTTTCCAGTAATCCGCCTGCCCCTCAAGACTGGCGGGGATCGAACCTGAAACGCGGAAATAATGAAGCCGCGCCGCCGCAACCGCATAAGCCAGATTCATAATAAGATTTTCAGAAAGGCTCAAGGTCGGTATTTGAAACATATCGAGCTTGGCGCGAAGCTCCGGTCGAAACTTCAAAAAATGATCATATAAATCATAAAGGCTGGCCGGTTCCATTTGAAAATATCTGTATTTACTGAGGTCGAGACACTCGACACCTTGACCCATATTTCACATTTACGGTTTGGTTCGGATGCGTTGGTGACAAAGCTTACTATTTCACAAGCTAACTGTACTGTTCCCGCGCTATCCGAGGAGAAGCGGATGTCACCACCGCCATTTAGGGCGGAGTTACTTCCGGTGTCAACGATTTCAGAATTAAGGTGATCCAAGGTCACAAGAAGCGGGAAATCAACGTGCGATCCGATACCGCTCACCTGTGAAGATTGGATGGTTATTTTTTGTTTGCGGCCCCAGCCGGTTGGAAATGCCATTGGCTCCTCCTCTAAATGAATATTTGAAAGAAAATTGAAATGATTGAATGTTTAAGATATTCTGACGGAAAATTTGGAAGGCACTCTTCATGAACGCTACTAATATAACCCTGATCGCCGTCCTTGCGGTACTCGCGCTCTATGCATTTGCCATCTATAATACCGATGATCAAAACGCGCCACAGGATGTATCCGCGGAATCCCCATCATAATATGCAAGACTGACAAGTGTAGAATGTTTGCCGTTGGCGCACGAACCCCTATTAGCTATAAATCGTCATAGCGGGTCCCAATAATGTCAAGGATAAAATCAATTCATTTTCAACTCTTTGTCAATTTCTTATGAAAATGGAGCATATATTTTTATTTAATACATTTAGCATCAATAGATTGTAAAATATATTGTAAGAACTCTAATACATTCTATTGGGACAAACTCCACCCGCACCAAAAATCGGTGAACATAGGCTTACTCCTTGCGTTTAATAATCTTTTTAATTTCGAGTATTTCTCATTAGAATTACTTAACACATTAAGCTAAGTATCTGTAATATTGCATCTTCTACTTTAGTCTATATTTTATCTACACCTTTACCAATAATTAACAAGTTGGCTAGTACAGTAGTTTCTGCTTAACGTGCTAGGGGCGACCATTCCCATCATTCAATGCACCGAGTACGTGCACATGAGTTTTTACTTACTTTTCTTTGAGTACAAGTTGGCAAAGTAAAAACCGCTGAATTTATCCCTCAAGGTTCGGTCGCCCCATCCCCCCTTACCTTTATCTTTCCTTTGATATTTTAGTCCTTTTCTATAATATGGTGCTATGAAATTCACACCCTCTCAAATATTTTCCAGACTCTATGTAGGTTTTTATGTGATCATTGGCTACTGCGGCTATTTTTTACGCAGCATCGGTCCTAAATCTATTGTTGGAGGAATTTCTGCACTCGCACTTCTGCTCGGCGTTGTCTTCACTCTTGATACGGACCCTTCATTAAGCGGTAATGACGCCCTTAATAAAGGATATGACCACCAAAATAGTGGCAACATAAATGATGCACATTCTTCTTTTGAACTGGCTCTTGATTTTTATGAGGAGAAACAGGATCGTCGTGCCATGCTCCACACCCTTCGACTTCTCGGCGATAGCGATCTTTCACTGAACAAACATGACGCAGCACTTTACCATTATGAAGGCGCACTGAGACTTGCCCAACAATTAGATTTCAAGAAAAGCCAGATAAATCTTCTAGCAAAACATGGTGATGTTAAACTGCGCATCGGCCGCGTTAATGCTGCCCGCGCTCACTATTACGATGCCGTTAAAATATCACAGGATATAAATTCATTTGATGACACAGGCGCACTCTTTACAAAAGTCGGTAATCTTGAGCGGGATATTGGCAATGACCGCCGTGCCAGGTTTGCCTACCGAAGTGCTATGGAAAACTATGCCGACCACAGCAACACCCTTGGCAAAGCAACACTCCATTGGAATATTGGTGTCCTGGAAAATAAAATGGAAAATTATGATGCCGCATTGTCGTCATATGTACTTGCCCGCGATCTTTTTAAAACCAGCGGCAACGTCAACAACGAAGCCACGGTCACCAAACACATGGCCAGACTAGAAAAAAACTACGGATCAAGAGAAAAAGCGGAAAGCTATTATTCTGAAGCAGCGACCCTCTATGCCTCAGTCGGCAATACCCAAGCGCTGGAGGAATTGAAAAACGAAGTAGAACAGCCGCTTTAATTCGCCATCAGGGCCTCAAACATTTTTCTCGCGTCGAGCTGACTGGCAAGCCCCGTGACACTGCTTGAAATGCTTGGGTGTTGCAGGATCTCCCTGCCAGTCACTTCAACATAGGAACGAATACTTTGTTCTATAGCCATCGGTCCTTCATTCTTTACCGCTGCCTTTAGCTGACTGTTGCATTTATCATAAATAAAACTTTCCACAAGCCGCGCCATCTGCTGGTCGGCCCCGGTTCGAACAGTTTCACTCATAGTTGCCATACCACTCAACGAAGGATGATTGCTTAAGGAAGAAAACACCCATTTGGTCATTATCGCCTTATCATCTGTTGTTGTATTGCTGACAAGACATTGGGATAACGCTGCTGCATGTTCCCCAGCAGCGGCAGGAATGAATGAGCCGATTATCAATAAACTTGCCAAAAGAACTTTTTTCATAATCCTACCTTTTAATCAATTGCAACAACAACAATTTTTAACCTAACATAGTGATCACAATAAGGCGATATTTGGAATTTGAGCTCGATTTTCGGAACTATAATGCACATAAGGCACGTTGATAATCCATGCTTGCGCCCACAATAAGATCACGGCCACAAGCCCGTCCCTCCCCAGTGCGAAAATCGCCTCGACATTGTGCTTAGTACGACTCAGTGTCTCCTCTGCACATCAACGATTACTCCACCACGTTTTTTGGCTTCCTCATCCAGCAACTGATGATAGAATTCGATCTGCTCTTCGATATCTCGACCCTTGATTAATTTAAATCTGCGTTGTTTCGCCTTATCAAGTGTTGTTGTCACAACCTTGTTTCTCTCATATTGGTTATTAGCCCATTCTATACTTCTGTTGCGCAGACAAGTTCCAAAAATCAGCCACATGAATCCAAGCTTGCCGTCTAGCATATTTTCTGGCTCTAGATCTTCGGTCTTTCGGTTTAAAATATCCCGTGCCATATATTCAAGAAACTGCCCACTAGGAAATCGCTTAATTTCAATCATTGCTACTGCCTTTTGCTCAATTGATGCTTTGATCAAATCCTCAAAGCAATCGCGCCAACTCCCTCTATCGTATATTTTCAGCTAAGTAATGCAAATGATTTAGAAATAGTTAATTTTGAATAAAATTTTAACTATATTTATTAATAAACGACTTAAGGATTGCCCCATTGTCGTCAATACAAACAATCATCACCCGTAGAAGAGCGTTAATTAACAATCAAATTTCTGTGAGAACTTTTAGCGAATCATAACCAAGACGCAGGCTATTCCATATCCCTATCTACATCTTGGTAAAAATCACCTATACGTTGTTTCATTGCGTCACAAGTGTATTTTTTCACTATAGCCTGACTGCACTGACGTATCCTTTCCTTGAGCTCAGGATCGTTAAGCACCTTGATCATATTCTCAGCCGCGCCTTCATAGTCGCCATCTTTTGAAATGAGCGCTGTATCCTCATTGATCAGAAACTCCGCTCCCCCTTGTCCGTGAAAACCAACAACAACACATCCGCTTTGAATAGCCTCAATAGAAGGAAGACCAAACCCTTCCGGATAACCAGTCGCGAGAAAAATATCGGCTCTACGGTATTCTTTTGCAATTACACTCTCAGACACGCCATCAACCTCAACGAAATTCGCTTGGGGAACTCGTTCAGAGACAATTTCCCTGATACGCTCAATATCGTCTCTATTTTTGCGAGGCAGGCACAAGATACGGTTTACTTCTCTCAAATTGGGTTCTGGGTAAAATACCTTGGTGTCAACACCATTTTGAACCGTCACGCAATCTTCAAAGTTTAATTCTTCGATTAATTTACTAATATATTCACTACAGGAAATGACATAATCAAAGCCAAGCTCGCGGTAGGATTTATCCTTGTCATTATCGTGTTTTTTTTCATTTATATATATCCAGCTTTGAACAAACACGACTTTAAGACAATTGCTAAACTTAAGACCATCATAGGGGCAAAATTCTGTAGCAACGACAATATCATTCGCATTGAGCGCAAATCCCACGTCCCTCACTTTTTTCGCTGTAATATCCGGATAGTAAACATTGCCATCAAATGAACCGAGAGCGAGCACATGGGCGTCGTAGCCAAGCTCACGTAGATATTTCACGTGCTGATAGAATATTTTGATACCGCCAATGGCTTTTTTATGATTGCGGACGCAGCTTTTTAAAAACGCGATCCCCCTGCCTCTACGGACCTCACGCAAATACCACCTTAAAGAAAATTTACTCTTAAATATATCTGGTACTAGATAATATATGGTCCCTATATTCATACTTTTCTCAAAGTTAAGTGGCGAAATTTGACAGATTACCTTCTTTTATGATCTTATAATCACCATATCAGGGAGAAAATCAATGGACAGACGTAAATTTCTTACATTTGTAGGCGGTGTTGGTGCGCTTGCTGCTATGGATGCCAATCAGAAAGCGGACGCCCTTGAAATGGCTATGGGACAGGAACTCGAAAGCACCACGCTTGGCCGTGTTTCAAAATCACCCTTCTGCCGTGCTTACGGTGCTGATAACAGCTGGGAACGCGGGCCGCGCATCGCTGGACAGTATAGGCATATGGGTCATGATCCAAGACTTCCAAGAATGTCTGATAAACCAACTCTACTTGAATTTTTTGATAAGCGCATCGGCCATTCGAGTCATTTATTGCAATCAGCAAGACTGGCCAAGTTAAACGACTTGCCGGAAAAAATAATCCTGGCCTGTTTACTCCATGATATTTCAGTAACCGCCTATATCAACGGCGATCACGGCTATTACGGCGCCCAACTCGTTGCCCCGTATGTGGAAGAGGAAGTCTCCTGGGCAATAAAATATCACCAATCTTTACGCTTTATCCCCGATGAGGATGTCGGCTACCCCTACCCCGAAGCATACATTCGTTATTTCGGTGAGGATTATAAGCCGGAATCCTATATCTTCAAAGACGGTGAGTATGCGAGAAATCACAAATGGTACATGACCGCGCGACAAATCTGCATCAACGATGTTTACAGCTTTGATCCCAACGTGGAAGTAAGTCTTGATGACTTTCATGATATTATTGCCCGTAACTGGCGCGACCCCGAAGAGGGTCTTGGTTACGACGGAAGTCCGTCCGCCCACATGTGGCGGACAATGATCTTCCCCAATAACAGTTTATAGATCCCGAAGTTTGAATGAATTAAAGGTTTTTTCTAAACCAGCTTACGATCTGATCCTGAAGAATTGGTATATCTTTGAGAATTGTCACGCCGTGCCCCTCTTCATTGGGCGAAATCGCGATCTCTCGCGGGGGTTCGGTCATATTGAACATCTCCTCGGCCCATGTGGCTCTTGCGCCGCTCGCTTCCATCGATGAAATATAGTAAACAGATTGCATTTTAATATCACTACGCCCGGCTAGGTTTTGGGCCGCTTCGGTTTTACCGGAAATGGACACTGCGGTCTTGATGTCCATAGTCGCTGAGCCAACAACCGCCAGATTGCCGCCTACGGATGCCCCAAGAATACCGATGCGCGCGCTATCGATCCCCGGCACCGTCTTAATTCTCTCTATAGCCGCCTTTAAGTCCAGTGGCGCCTGATCCGGCGCGTTATAAATATTCTCTACCACCTTACCCATACCATTGTTGTCTGGTGAAGCTCCCATGCCGCGAATATCATAGGACAGGATCACATAGCCCGCCCCAAGCAGCTTATCATGCATAAATTCCCACTCACCACGGTTCGAGCCCCCCTGGTGGATAAGGATAATACCTGCACCATTGTCTTTTTTCGGTGTTTTAAGTGTCGAAGGAAGAGTAAATCCGTCTTCGGTGGAAAGGCTTATTTCTTCAGCTTTCCCAACAGAAAAAAACAAAATGAATGTAACGAAGAAAATAAGTGATTTATCCATGTTTGATCCTAACGCCTTTTAGCGAACGCATCTTAACTTATGATCGAAAAGTCAACAATTCAAATAAAATTGATAATCAAATATCTGTTTAAAACTTATTTTGTTAAATCAATTGAAACAAAAACAATGGCAGAAACATCATTGACGGCCCCAGAAGGCATGATCGTCACACCAGTATTCATTTTAGAAAATTGCAAACTATGGCCACCTTTGAGTACCGTCAGCTCACCCTCAATATCAAGTGTCACAGCGGCGCTGCCATCCAATAGGTGAATAAAACTGACATCGGCGTTAAGCATTATACGCTCCGGCGACCCAACATAAAAACCGGATAGTTCGCCTATAGCAAACCGACGATCCACCATTAGATTAAGGTCCAATATTGGCCCGTCTGCCAGTTTACCATTAACTTCTATATCCCCTGGAAAGGAATAAACTTGCATTTCTTTGAACAACACCCCCACACCAGCTGAACCGCCATCGAGAGTAATACCATTTCCACTAATCAGCATAAGATTTCGGTCAACATTCGGAAAAATAGAAAAAGGCCCGTCTTCACTAACCCCAGCAATACTAATACGCCATAAAAAAGGACTATCCCCTGTTGGAACCTTGTGTCGACAAATTGCTAGCTCCGTAGTCGTACCTAGGCCATTTTTCCACGGCATTGCTACATAGTCGTCCGGCCGTAACGGGATCATTTTACTCATTAAAATTCCAACATGGGTTAACAGGCCACTTAGAGAACAGACTCCCTAACGATAATAAAGATAATTGCGAAACATCAGTAATTCCAGAACTGAAGACCCTGTTCGATGCGTTCTTTTAGGCGGTCGCTATCAAGCTCTTGCTTATATTCACCGCACAGAAGATCTCGAAGCACCGTAAAGGCTTCTGAATAGCCCATCTTCTCCATATAACCCTTTTTACGGCGGTAGCGTTCGGCAAGGTAGTTTTCCTTGGAGACAATCTCTTCTATCTTTCCCCGATCACCAGCTTCATAGGCGGCTTCGGCCTGATCGCAAAGCTCCTTAACACCGATCATTGACTTAAGATCAACAATCAGCTCAAGCACTTCATCGACACTGGCTGGTATCGCGTGCATAAGACTGCCACCTTCGTGGCGGTGCGGTCTGTGTCTGGCGATAAAATCTTGTGATTGTTTACTATCCACCTCTGGAAAAATATCCGCTGCGACTTTTCGCACGATCGCTTCAGCAAGGAATAAATCGCCCAGATAAATATCACCGCCAGTGGCTTGCCAATATTCGGTCACCATATTATGGATACGGATATATTCATCCATATCAAAGTAACCGTCCACACCCACCCGGTTAAAGGCCGAATGCAGTGTTTCATCTGTCCACAATAGCTGACAAAGAGCAAATATCTGCTCATTTGACGCCTTATCTCTATTTGTCCCCCGATATTGTCCGTTCATCACTCACGTAACTCCATATCGTTATGGCACTTTGATACAACAAAATAATAAATGTAAAGTAAATGAAAGAAGAAACTTTTAATGATGCCTGAAAATATTCACCGCATCGCGCATCATGCTTGCTGCTGTTGGGACTGGTTCTTTTTCGTAGAGTTTATGATAACTGATGCCGTAAATGTCTGAATGAATTTCGACACCCATTTCCCAGCCGGTGATAGAACCAAGGAAACTGTCATGGGGTTCTTCCGTTGGCCGCACGGAAAATTCACCGTTCTCTGCCGTGGCTACAAGCTTGATGGTGTTGCCCACCGCGGCTTCGGCCCTAATCATTTCTTCGGTAATCTTATCGATGCCCTCAACGGAAATGTCGTCAAGGCTGATATCCACGCCCATGAATGTATTGGCAATAATCAGAAGCTTAAAGGCGGTATCCCAACCGCCGGTATCAAGGCTCGGATCCGCTTCTGCTGCACCCACGTCCTGCGCCTCCTTGACCGCATCTGTGAAGCTTTCCCCTCTGGCCATAGCATCAATGATAAAATTACTGGTGCCATTAAAAACACCCTGAAGTTTTGTGATATCACCAGCGATCATATCGCGCTTGCCGATGTTTAACACCGGAAGTCCGCCGCACACGGTCGCTGAATATTCAAGTCCGGCGCCATTTTCCCGCGCAAGTTCCCGTAGCTCGTTAATCGCATGGACAAGTGGCCCTTTATTGGCCAGCACCACCGATACCCCGCGAATGAGCGCAGCCCGGCATATATTAAGCGCCTCACCGCCGATTTCCAGATCAACTGGCGTTGCTTCGAACAGCAAATCCACGTCAAGGGCATTTATGATATGTTGAACACGATCACCTCTAAACGATGGAAGTTCAGATAGTCGCCCGCCATTCTCTTTATGACCGACAAGTGTCATCATATCAAAACCGGTCTCATCAACCGCAATTCCGCTGCTGTCCGTGGCCGCGACTATCTTAAAAGCGACACCGTATTCCGCTGCTAAACGGTCTTGTTTTTCAGATATAATTTTCAGAAGGTTTATATTAACGCTGCCCATGCCGAGCATCGCCGCTTTTATGGTTTTCATTGGTCGCCCCTATATTGTTTGGTCCATCAACGCCAGATAGACTGCGACAATAACAAGGCTCGCCCCCATGATATAGTTAAAAATGCGCAAATTTCGCCCAATTTTGAGAAAACGACTGATCTTGGCGCCGGCGAACCCCCATGACAGCACACAAAGATACCCCACCACCATATAAACCGACATATAAAGCATCAGCCGTTCGCCGCCCGCAGCCAGATTAAAGGCGCTAACCCCGGCCAGACAAGCGATCCATGATTTGGGATTTAACCATTGCAATACCGCACCATACATGAAGCTTGGCCGCGCGTTCGCACTCTCATCGATATCAGAACTCGAAAAAGCAATTTTATACCCCATATAACTGATCATGGCCGCCCCCACATATGCCATAAACTGCATAATATCTTTATTTTCAGTGAGCACAGTACCAAATCCCAGTGCAACAATAACCACAAGAGCCGTGAACCCAAACGCCGCACCGGTGGCAAACGGAACTGTGCTTTTAAAGCCGTGATTAACCCCAGTCGACATCATAATAATGTTCGTCGGTCCTGGCGTGATTGACATGCTGAGCGCATAAAGCATTGTTGCTACGATAAAAGCTGTCATAGTTACATATCCATCACAAGAAGATAACCGGCAAGCAGCATAAGACTAGCGCCCATTACCACATTGAAAATCCGGTGCTTTTGCTTGTCCTCAAGAAACCGGGTAATCTTAGAGCCCGCGTAAGCCCAGATCCCCACACAAAAAAGCACCACAAAAACCGAAATGATCATGTAAAGGATAATTCCGGACGCATTGCCCGCCAGATTAAAAGCGGTTATGCCACCAAGACACGCTGTCCAGGCTTTGGGATTGACCATCTGCAAAAGCAAACCGTGCATAAAGCCCGGATTATCATCACTTTCGGTTTTTATCTCAGTCGGCGATGTGGCAATCTTATAGCCCATGTAAGTAATAAATCCGATCCCCACGTAAGCGAGTATCTCCATCATCTGCTTATTTTCGGCAATCAGACTACCGATCCCGAAGCCAACCATCGCCAGCAACAGGTTAAAACCGACCACAACACCAATGGTAAACGGCAGCGCACGCTTAAAGCCGTAATTAACGCCTGTGGTTAGCGCAATAAGATTATTGGGCCCTGGCGTAATTCCCATTGAAAAAGCGTATATGAACATTGGCAGAAACAGTGACATTTATAAAACCCTGAATTAATTAATGGCACCATATCATCCAATTTTTCACTTGACTAGATTGAATAATTCATTTTCATTGTTCTATTATTTTTAATATTGGACTTCACTATGATCGATGATCTCAAATCAATGGCTATATTCGCCGAAACCATCCGCCGTGGTTCGTTTCGTGCTGCGGCGAAGGCGCTCAATCTTTCACCTTCAGTGGTCAGCTATCAGATTTCCAACCTTGAAGAACGGCTCGGTACCACTCTGATATACCGTTCAACCCGCAAGCTTTCCATGACTGCAGAAGGAGAGGTTCTTTATCACCGCGCCAGCAGTATGCTTGATCAAGCAGAACTTGGCATTCGCGAGGTCTCCGGCCATGACGACGCAACCGGCAAACTTTCCATCACCCTGCCCCTTTCCATGAATTCAGATATTATTACTCGCCAACTTGCGGAATTTTCTCTGGAAAACCCAGGAATCGGAATGCATTTTATTTATTCGGACGAACGGCTCGACCTGATTGCACGGGGGATCGACATCGCCTTTTCTCTGGGTTCCTTGCCTAACAGCTCATTGAACGTGAAAAAGCTCGCCGATAAGCGCCGAACCCTTGTGTGTTCGTCGGATTACTATACCCGTCATAGCGTCCCAAAAACGCCCGACTGTCTCAAAAACTGGAATTGGATCAAGCATGACATGCTTCCGGGATCGCGCACTTTGATCAAGGACGGTAAAAAAGTTGATCTCAACCTGACCGGAAATATCTCTGCCAATTCCGCCGAAGCCATGGTGGAAATGGCAACTCTTGGCCTTGGCTTGGCCACAGCAGCACACTGGCTCATCGAAGATCATCTAAAAACTGGACGCCTCATCCACGTTCTGCCCGCTTGGGAGGTGGAATCGCTCCCCTTTTACGCCGTCTGGCACGGCAACATTACCGACTGCTCAAACACCAGGCGACTTCTTAATTTTATAACTGATTACAAGCCCTGATCACCTTCACAGCGTCACGCCACACAAACGCCACAAAATTACCCCTCACTGCGCTTGTTGATTATTATCGCAAGCTGGGGTAAGTTCCCTGAAATTTATATATCCTGATCGGACAACATCATGAAACCGCTTTTTGTCGCCCTGAGCCTCTTTTTCTTTAATGTGAATTACGCATATGCCGATATTGAAGCCGGGTTTACAGCTGCTCAAGCCGGTGACTTTGAAACCGCCTTTAAAGAATATAAGGCCGAAGCAGACGCTGGTAACGCTGAGGCGCAATACTTACTCTCCAACATGTACATTGATGGTATCGGTGTTGAAGCAAGCCAGCAAGAAGGCCTTAAATGGCTTAAAGCCTCCGCCGAAAATAATTTTGCCGAGGCCCAGTTCGCTTTATCCCTTCTTTACTTAAACGGAAGCTATGTGATCCCGAGTGAGGAAGAAGCTTTCAAATGGGCCTTAAGAGCCGCCGAAGCAGATAACCTGATGGCTAAGTTTAGTGTTGCTACTTTTTATTTACAGGGAACCGGCACAGCGGTGAATGCCCCGCTTGGGGTAGAATGGCATAAAAAAGCGGCTCTTCTCGGACTTGCTGAATCTCAATTTGTTCTCAGTGCCATATATGAAAACGGCATTGGCGTTGAAAAAGATATGGAACAATCACTGGCGTGGATAAAGCAAGCAGCAATAAATAGTCATCCTGACGCCGCGCAAAAACTTAATTCACTTGGCATAAGTGTCAATCTTGATCCGGAAATAGAAAGTAACCGTATCGTCGAACGTGCGGAAGTTGCCCTTTACAAAAAAGATTATGAAGCCGCTTATAGCGAATATCTGCAAGCCGCTAACATGGAAAACCCCCTTGCCCAATACCAGGTTGGTTATTTCCACCTTATGGGTATGTCTGTCCCTATAAACTTCACTGATGCACACAAATGGTTTCTGACGGCTGCCAAAAACGGCGATGCGTTGGCGCAGTTTAATATCGGTATGATGCATGTGCGTGGCGACGGCCTTGAACGCGACATCGTTAAAGCTGCGACCTGGTTCCTGATCACGAGAGCCACCAATCCCGACATCGAACAAGGCGTCCTTCGGGGACTGGTTACCGGCATGACAGAAGAACAAAAAGCAGAAGCCGAACAAGCCGCCAAAGATTGGTTTAAACAAAACGCCGCCAATGATGTCCCAGAAAGTTAACCCACCCAAAGGCTCTCACCCTATCTTCAATGCTATAATGACACGCCCCAGCACGGAATTTTTATTATTTGCAAAGGTAAAATCTTTATGTATGGTGATTCTATTGTAGTTCAGGAAAAGGTTTCAGGAGTATACAATGGAACAAACCCCACCCGAAAACGCATCCATCGTTGATGGCGTCCAATATCAATATATGACTGGTTGTTATTATCTTCATGGCGATGAAGAAACCAATCAGGATCCCGATTTCACCAAAGCCCGTGAATATCTCATGGGCGCTGCAGTGGCCGGCCACGGCCAAGCTGCTTACAATCTAGGCCTTATGGCCATCAACGGTCATGGCCGCGACTATGATGCTGTCTGTGCGTTAAAATGGATGATGATCGCTAAATCTCTTGATCCGCAAATATCACTCAATACGCTCAGCGATCTACTGCCTGACATATGTGATGATCTTCGCGAACGCGCCCAATGCGCCGCAAGCGTTTGGCTCATCAAACACCCAAGAAAATGCTAATTTCGCCGCGTTGCAGCTTATGGTGATTTCGTTGTCGGTCATATTTATGGAGTTTTACTAGATGCGTTCGATTATTTTATTGTTAATTGCACTTAGTGCTTACCTTCCCGCCCGAGCCGACATGATCAATGCGAATTTATACAATGTCACTGAACAATTTGACCGGGCTCTCGCCGAGTATATGAAAGAGGCAAATAACGGTAACACCGAAGCCTATTACTGGATCGGGACCATGCATTATTATGGCCACGGTACAACGCAAGATTATACACAAGCCATAGACTGGTTTTTAAAAGCTGCGACCGAACATGGTGAAAATGGTGATCCTGAAGCGATGGCACTGCTTGGCGATATTAATTATAACGGTTTCGGCCTTGATAAAAATATCAAAAACGCCCTTGAATATTACAGTCAGGCCGCCAACCTCGGTCACGGCCAATCCGGATATGTTGCGGGCAATCTTTATGCTCAGGGCGCAGAAGGCATCGACGCCAACCTGACCTATAGCCTCATATTTTGGGAACAAGCGGCGGATAACGGCCATACCCAATCCATGCATAATGCTGGCTATCTTTACGAAACCGGCCTTGCCGGGCCGCAGGATCATGACAAAGCCTACGCCTTATATCTCAAGGCGGCCGAAAAGGGCTACGCCCCCTCGCAAACCAAAGTCGGACTTTATGCTAAAAATTACGAGCCCAAGCGCGACTATGCTGTGGCCGTAAAATATCTCACCGCCGCCGCGCAAAAACAGCAGGCTATGGCTCAACATGAACTGGGTATCATGTATTTTGTCGGTCTTGGCGTTGACAAAGACATTACAAAAATGATCCAGTTTTTTGAAAAATCCGCCGCAAACAATTATGCCCGTGCTGCCCGCGATCTCGGCGATGTGTTTAGTAACGATGACCTTGGTCATAAAAACCAGCTCCGCGCCCTCGAATATTATGAAAAAGGCGGGAAACTTGGTGATGTCGATGCCCAGCGTAAAGCCGCCTCAATGTATTTTAACGGCCATGGCACACAAAAAGACGTGGTCAAAGCCGCCGCTTGGCTGATCGTCGCAGCAAACACGGATCCAAAAGCAAACGAAAGCGACCGCGACAGCCTCCTCGCCACCCTAACTCCCGGCCAAAAAACCCGCGCCAACACCATGGCCTCAACCCTAAATTTCTAAATTTACATGGTTCATTATCATGCTGCAAAATAAATGTTCAACAATACTTAGAGAACAAGTGTTTCGAGTTTCTATTTTCGTACTAGGTACGCTAATCCTGACAACAACTGTATCCGCTGATATAAAAAAGGTTGATCTAGCCACGCGTGAAAAAGATTTCAAGACTGCTGATGAGGCAGAAAAGTTTTATCAAACCGGCCAAAAACACCTAACCGGTGACGGGGTCATGAAAAGTTATGAAATAGCAGCCGAAAAATTCGAGATCGCCTTTTCACTGGGCCTTAAAAAAGTCGGCCTTGACCTCGGCCAGCTTTATATTACCAGCGCGACTGGAAAAGTCGATATCCCCAAAGCTATTTCAAAGCTCGAAGCTGCCGCACTTGACGATTCGAGCAACAATGTCGCCAGTGATGCAGCATACTTGCTCAGTCAGATTTATCGCGGCGATAATCCGGGTGTCACACGCAGCGAAGAAACAGCATTGAAATGGGTGGAAATCGCTGCCGAAAACAATCATGTAGATGCCGCCGCGGAAATAGGTTTTAAATATTTTAAAGATCCCGCCATTGGAATGGATGCCACAAAAGCATACCGTTTTACCCGCGTGGCCGCGGTTCGTGGACATTCTGGCTCACAATTTAATCTGGGCATAATGTTTTATCAGGGGTCACACGGCGTCAAAAAAAATCTTATTAAGGCACTCGCCTGGTTTTTGGTTGCCAAAAATACCGATCCCGCCACTGATAACGGAACAATAGATATATTTAAATCCGGGATGAGAGGGAGCCAGGTAAAAGCTGCGGAAAAGGAAGCTGAAAAACTAATAAAGAACATGATCTTCTAGATTTGCATGTCTCATCATCATGCTGTAAGGTCTTTTTTCTTGCAAAGTGAGTAAGATAACCGAGGTGCGAGCCTCGTATTATATGTCATAACAAATAGTTATAAGTCGGCCCCGCGTTGCCGCCTGCTCCATCGGTCCAACGCCGGGAAGCCAAGCGCGAGCGCCGACGTTTGAGGATCTAATATCATGACCTGGATAACCACTATTCCTTATGAGGACGCCACAGGTAAACTCAAAAAACTTTATGACCGGGTCAAAGGTCCGGACAATAATGTTGATAACATCATGATGGCGCATTCGCTACGTCCGCACACAATGGAAGCGCATATGGCCATGTATAAACGCGTGCTGCATCATACTGCCAATGAAATCCCAAAGGCTTTTCTTGAATGTATCGGCGTTTATGTTTCGATCCTCAACAAATGTTCTTACTGCGTCGACCATCATTATGCAGGTATGGCGCGGCTACTAGGTGACGAGGACCGCGCCCTTGAAATCCGCGCCGCTCTTGAAATTCATGCGCCAAAGAAAACATTTGATGATAAACATGCGCTGATGCTTAAATACGCCCGATATCTGACCGAAAGCCCATCGGAGATCACAGAGCATCTGATAGAAAAAATGCGAAGACTTGGCACCAGCGACGGTGAAATACTCGAAGTTAACCAAGTCACCGCCTATTTTAACTATGCAAACCGCACAGTACTCGGTCTTGGCGTCCATACAAGCGGCGATATTATCGGTCTAAGCCCTGGCAACTCGGAAGATCCCGACGATTGGAACCATAATTGATGGTTTCAAAAACTGAACGACATTTTAATCTCAGGTTCATGTGGTAAATGGCATAATCATTCTAGAGAATTAAAGTAGAGAGTATAAAACCATGAAAAAACTGATCCTTATTCTTACCCTCGCCCTAAGTACCCCTGCTCTTGCCGATATGGACAAAGCTTTTAATGCCGAACAGGCTGGTGATTTTGAAACAGCTTATGTGGAATATTTGGCTGACGCCGAAGCTGGCAACACCAAAGCTATGGTTATGATCGGTCTTTATTATGCCCAGGGGCTACACGTGGAAAAGGACCAGGAAAAATCCAATGAGTGGATGGCCAAGGCCGCCGCGCTCGGTGATCCGACTGCGGAACTTAACATGGCTATCGGTTATAAAATCGGCCTCGCAAATCTACAAAAGGACGATACCATCGCCTTTAAATGGTTCATGTCCGCCGCTGAAAAAGGCCAGCCACAAGCACAATACGAAGTCGGTGTCGCGTATCAGTACGGAATTGGCGCTGAACGAAATCTTGATGAAGCCCGCCTTTGGTATCTTAAGGCTGCAGAGCAGAACCATTCGGCTGCACAGAATAACCTCGCTGGCATTTACGGCGAAGGACAAGGTGTAGCCGCCGACCGCAAAGTGGCACGCGAATGGCTCGAAAAAGCTGCTGCAAATAACAACTACGAAGCCCTATTCACCCTCGGTGTAATCTATCATCAAGCCATTGATGTTAAGCAGGATTTTGGCCGCGCTGGCGGTTATTTCCGCCGCGCCTTTGTCGAAGGAAAAGCTGAAGCCGCCTCCTATCTCGCCGAATATCATTATATGGGTAAAGGCGTCGGGAAAAGTCCGGTAAATGCAATGATGTGGTTGATGCTCGCCACCGAGATCACCTCAACAGTGAGAGGGGGAATGCTGGATCAGGATACCTTGGAACGACTTGATGCCAATAAGGAATTTCTAGCCGCAGAGCTTTCTACACGCGATCTTGAGCGCGCCAAGCAACTAAAAGATGATTTCATCAAAGAAAACCTTGAAGAGCCACAAGAAGAGCCAAAATAGGCTTATTTCTCACGCTCTCGATATGCCCGCAACAGACCAGACAAATAAACACCCGCAAAAAAGCTTGTCGACGCCAGGAATAGTCCCAGCGGCATAATTGCCGCTACGGCGTCGGAACCCAACAGCAACATAATAAGAGCTAGCGTCGATACACTCATACTCATGAAGTAAACCGCGCGTTTTGGCTCTGTATCGCGCCACAAGTAAAGCGCCAGCGCAAATGGTACTGCAAAAACAATTATAATCAGAAAAACACTGCTCATAACTTGCCGATCCGCTCTAGGATTGATTTAATATGCTCGTAATGCTCATCATCTGGCGTGATGCGCACCTCACTGAGTATTTCCGGCTCTCGCTCAACATCATCACTCAAAATAAGTTCCTCACCGTCCTGGAAGCGTGAGACATCCTTCCAAGCGACTTCAAACATACGTAAGCGCCTAATTTCGGCGACAAATTCATCGTTGACCACATAAGCCTTACCTTTAATCCACGCCGACAGCAGCGGACCAAAGGCGCCAAAGGCCTTAAGGCGGGCTGACTTCGCACGAAACCACAGGAAATGAACAATGAAACCACAAACGAAATAAAATCCCAGGATCGCGGCGACGGTTCCAATGATCCGCGGCCAATCAGCAAGCGCATAAAAATCCGGCATCCAGTATGCCTGCGTATAAAAACCAAATGCCATCAGTGCTCCCAACATGGGCACCATCATATTTTCGCGAAACCGCAGCACTGGTGCCACAGTGATAATCAGCACCGCCCAAAACCAAAGAATATTTTCCGTAGAGCCAAACTCGGCCAT
>CAXBLS010000059.1:0-19354 GCA_963976585.1 uncultured Kordiimonadaceae bacterium | reverse complement strand
CCAACGCCAGCTTCCAAATTATAATATTTGGTTGAGTAATCTGTTGGATTATCAGCGGCGTCAGTTTGTGACGCATATTCTGCTGCATAAAGAATTTTTGTGCCGCCGTCCAAGTCTTGCGAACCACTGGCACGGATACCAAATGTGTTTGTGTTAAGACCTTTTGCGCCGATAGCATCCAGATCAATCATCAAGCCGTACGCGTTGATTGTCAGGCCCTTAATGCCTTTATAAGTTACGTCAACTACGTTTGTTTTTGTTTCCAAATCACCCATCGGGTGGTCGTTACCGAAAATCCGGTTCACATTCCAAACGTAACCATAAACAAAGGTCAAATCTTCGATGGAGTTATTGATGATAGCGCCGGCATCGAACGTTTGATCATTTTGACGCCAGCCAACGGTACCAACGAAACGCTGTGTCCCAAGGTTTAGCGCTTGACGGCCCACAGCGACTGTTGTTTTGGAAATGCCGGTGTAGGCCAAGTATGCCTGATTAACCTCTGTGTGGTTAGGATCGGCGATCACTGGGTATGTGCCTTTGCCGTTGATGGTATTGTTGTAGTCGCCACCCGCAATCTCTGCGGAATGTTCAAATTCAAGAACACCGGATATACCTTTCCAAACGCCAGTCTTATAGCCAAGTTTGGTGCGTAGCGTGTTGGCGAGGCCATTTTCCGTCAGGTTGTCTTGAGAAACGCTTTCAAGTCTATACCGGGCATCAATATACGCATCACCGTTGGTAATTGCGTCTGCCAGACTGTCTGCTTCCTGCGCATTTGCAGCGAAGGATGCTGAAAGTGCAAGAGATGTTGATGCCATTAAAAATAGTTTGGCGATTGGTGTAGGTTTCATTTTTTTATCCTCTTATGGAGTTATATTTTTCTCCTCCTGCATAGGACGATGAGGATAATTAAACTTGATAGAGGTCAAGAAACGATTAAATACAATGAAATTATGGTGCGGAGAGCTTAAATTTAGCGGCGAAACCAGGAGATTTTGTCAAAGGCACCACATTTTTCGCAGACCGGCGTGTAGTGAGTCGGTGATTTCTGACATGACGAACAAACCCAATGATTGTCGGACGGAGCGCGCTCAGACTTTTCCAGGAGTTTATCGGATGCCACCTGGTCATTTTTTTGTTTTCGCTCAAGTAGGGCCAATGTTTGATATGTTCTTTTGCTGGCTTGATCAGAGTTGATAACCGCTTCAAGAGCGCGGTGCGCATCGGGCCAATGCTCTGCGGCTATAGCAGCATCTGCCATAAGATGATGGCTTTCTGAAAAGGTCGGTGCACTTTCAGTGACTTTTTTCAGTCTTCTGAAGGTTTCACCACTGCTTTCCAGTGGATAAAGCTCTGCAAGTAGCTCAGCGACTTCGATGTTTGGGTTCACCTTCCAAATAGCGCCAAGTATTTTTTCTGCCTCTTTTTTATTATCCTGTTCGATGCAAACGCGTGCTCCAAGTAGCGCGGCGGGCGCGAAAGAGGGATCATTTTTAAGCGCTAACTTCACGAGGCGAAGGCTTTCATTTTTATTGCCGGCGGCTTTTTCCTCCAGTGCGAGACAATAGTCTATGACAGCAGGAAAGTGTTTTTGTTCGCCAGGATTTAAGGTTCCTTTTTCTCGAATGGCTTTCTCTAGGGCTGCTTTTGCCACCTGCCAATTACCAAGCCGGGCAGATAGAAGAAAGTCGAGTTTAAGCAGGGATTTATTGTGTGGATGACTTTTGAGCATATCCTGCACCATTGGCACAGCCGCCGACCATGATTGTTGCTCAAGACTATGGCCGAGCTCCTGACTTAGAACCCAGGGCGCGCTGGCGGGGGATGCTTTTAACCGCTCCAGATAGGGGTTTTTGTCTTCACCTTTTTTTAGAGATGCGCTGGCAAGGAGCCTTAATACGCCGCCACTTTCACCAAGGATTGATTTTGCTCGAAGGCCAAATTTTATGGCCTCCTTATAATCCTCAAGGGCATAAGCAGACCAACCTTGATCTAGGTCACGCTCCCCTTTGGCGCGCTTGGCGGCCAGTCGTTTGGGATCTGAGAAGTAAGCAAAAATATTTAACTTGCGCATGACCCATATGGCGGCCCATAGAAGGCCAGTATATATAACGACCAAAAATATCAGGACAGCTGTGCTAAAGCGGATTTCCCATTCCTGCCACGTGATCATCACCTGGCCGGGGTTTGATGCAAACCACGATGCAAGTAACGCGATTGAAAGCGCTAGCAATATATATACCGTAAGCCGGATCATGAGATAGTCCCCTGTTCCGAAGTGTTGGGCGAGGCGAGATAATTCTCTGCGGCAGCGGATTCGAGGCTGTTTATAGCCTCCCCGCTTTGAAGCCAACTTTTCGCTCCAGAAGTCCACGCGCTGAGGGTTTTTGTTAACACAGGAGGCAGTTGCTCGACTATATCCAGCGCAGTTTTGAAATTCCCATTTCTTAAGCTTTCCTCAATCCCGGCGATGAGACCATCAAGGCTATCTTCACTTAAAGATGTTCCATCGGTTTTTCGCACCGTGATCATATTTTTTAGACTTGTGAGGGTATTTTGCCACCAGGATGCATTTTCATCAATCCCTTCTGTGCTGAGTAATTTTGGAATAAGAGCATTAAAATCATGTCTCAGTTGGTCCGCAGTTCTGATGCCTGTGGAGGCTTTTGCAGACAGAAGATTTACGTCGTCGATCAATCCGGAGTTCCCTGACAGAGAACCATTTTCCAATAGGTTCCGAACAGTTTGAAGCTCAGCACTATAGGAATTACCAGCGAGTAATTTTCTTTTAAGTTCCGCTATTTTTAAATTTAGCAAAATGTCTGAATTATCTTTTGCGGCAACCTGTTCAACGCCAATAAGCCGACTTTCAAGTTGAGTGACCTTGTCTGCAAGGCTGGCGCTATCGGTGATAAGGGTTTGTCTTTCCTTTTCAGCGCGCGCCGCATCAATCATACTTTTGCTTAAAGGTACAAAAGAGGCTTCAAGTTGGCTCATCCGACTTAATAGCATATCGACCCGTGTGGATTGACTGCTATCTGCTACATTTGATGTCACCGCCGTCTGTGGTTCAGGCGCAACATTGAGGCCCGCCTCAAGTGCGCTGATTCGCGCTTCAAGATCCTGAGAAATTTCAACTGGGGCACTCTGGGCGGTCTGACTGAGGCGCGCCTCAAGGTCTGATGATTGTTGTTTTAAGGTGTCGATCTCTGTTTGTTGACGGGCCAATCTCTGATTTATCGCGGTGAGATCCGCAGATGGTTTATCACCGATCCAGCGTGCCACGATAGGAAGGCGTTCTTTGAGTTCAGGCATAAAATAAATGCTGATGGCAGCCCCGCTCATAAAAATGAGCAGCAGGGCAAGTATACGCAGCGACCAATTTACGTTTTTTCGCTCGGCTCGTTTTTTATTCTCGGGCGATTTCCCTCCTAAAGTTGGCTTTTGGTTCAAAGGAGGGGCGTTCTGCGCGCTTTCTTTGTCAGATGATTTGTCTGGAACGGCTTTTTCATTTTCGGTCATTTGAGCGTTTTCCTAGAACTTAATATCTATCAGTTCGAACATATTTTCTTGTGTCGGCTTTTGCGCCGTCAGTATTTTTTCCCAGTCCAGCGTTGAAATTTCTTTCTCCACTGCGGGGCTTAGGCAAAGTGCTGAAACCGCAGTAAGTGTCTTCTGCAAGCCTGCGGCCTCTATCAATAGTTTAAATATAAGGCCGCTTCTCGGCGAATAAAAGGGGATATAATCAATCGCACCTTTTTTAAGTAGATTTTTGGTATCAACTGAAAGGCTTTGAGCGGCGGCTACCGCGTAAATTTTCTGGTGATTTATCTTAAAGCCAGCGTGCGACAAGTCCGTTACCAAACTGCCAGCCACATGATCACCGCTTAGATAAAGCAGCGGACCATTATTTGGGTTTAAGGTAGAAATTATCGTGTCAGACAACTTTTTCACATCACCGTCCGCACTGGTGACGGACTCCAGGCCATTTTGCAATGCCACATCCCGAGTGTTATTTCCAACCACGTAAATAGGGAGACCACATGCCTGATTTTTTGCGCAAAACGCCCTCACGCCATTGGCGCTGGTAAAAATAATGGCCTGATACGCGCCAAAGTCGTTTTTGGGTGTTTCCAAAAACTCCACCTTCATGAGGGGATCAATATGTACATCAACTTTTGATTTGCACAGCAATTGTGCGATCCGCTCGCTGTCATTTCTGGGGCGAGTTAGGAGGAGGCGCATTTTATTTTCTGCCCCAATTCTTCGCCAAGCGCTTCCGGGCTATATTTGTCGCCGCTTATTTGGTCAAAATGGTCAGTCTTTCCGTCCTCGCTAAGCACGCGTCCGCGCAGTGTTAATGTGTCGCCTTCGATTGTAGCAAGTCCGGCAATAGGGGTTCTGCACGAGCCGTCGAGAATATCGAGCATGGTTCGTTCTGCACGTACTCTAAGCTCTGTTTCTTTGTGGTTGAGAGGCTGAAGAAGGGCTCTCATGGAATCATTGCTGTGGGCAATTTCGATGGTGATGGCACCCTGAGCAACGGCAGGCAGCATACCCGATGGCTCGATAGCGCTAATCCTTGGATCTTCAATAGCCAGTCGGTTTAACCCCGCCATGGCCAGAAAAGTGGCATCGGCGACACCATCATCGAGTTTTTTAAGGCGAGTTTGCACATTACCGCGAAAATTGACAATCTCAAGATCGGGCCTTAGCGTCAAGGCCTGTGCCTTTCGCCGCAAGGAAGATGTACCAACAATGGCACCTTGTGGCAGGTCCATTAACGTGGATGCTTTACCGGAAAGAAAAGCGTCTCTTACATCTTCACGTTCGAGATAACAGGCCAGCTCCAACCCGTCGGGTAGTTTCGTTGGCATATCCTTGAGGGAGTGGACGGCGATATCAATCTCGCCGACATAGAGGGCCTGTTCAATTTCTTCGGTAAAAAGGCCTTTGCCGCCAATTTCACTGAGATTTCGGTCTTGAACTCGGTCGCCTCGTGTGGACATGACAATTATGTCTATATTATCTTCATTGAGATGGTCATGGACGCTCGCCAACAAGCCTCGTACTTCATAGGCTTGCGCAAGCGCTAATTTGCTGCCGCGGGTTCCAATCTTGAGGGTTTTTTTAACTGTATCTTGCACTGACGACGTCCAGATGTTAGAGCCTGTATTATTATTTTTCATATATGGTATAAGGTTTAATGGAATTTTTCTGGTGAAGCCAGTAAAGATAATAAAAAAGTAATGATGACAGATAATTCAAGATCCGAGCAAACACTTATCATGGGTATAGAAAGCAGCTGCGATGAAACGGCGGTTGCTATCGTATCTGGCGATAAGAGAATATTGTCCAATATTGTGCTTACTCAACTTGAGGAGCACAAGCCTTACGGCGGCGTCGTGCCGGAAATTGCCGCTCGATCTCACATTAACCACCTGAATCAGTTGATTCGTGAGGCTCTTGATGAGGCTTCGGTTGAATGGAGGGATATTTCTGCTATTGCCGTGACATCGGGCCCAGGCCTTATTGGCGGCGTGATGGTTGGTTTGATGACGGCGAAGTCCATGGCCTATGCCCGAAATTTGCCGCTTATAAGTGTGAACCATCTTGAAGGTCACGCTTTGTCCATAAGGCTGACCGAAGAGATTGAATTTCCCTACCTCCTGCTTCTTGTTTCAGGCGGACATTGCCAGATTTTGATTGTGAATGGGGTTGGTGACTATGAGAGACTCGGGACAACTATTGACGATGCAGCGGGGGAGGCATTTGACAAAACGGCAAAGATCCTTGGCCTTGGATATCCGGGAGGGCCAGCCGTTGAAAAGGCGGCGCTCTCAGGAGATAGCAGCCGATTTAAATTTCCCCGACCGCTGAAGGGAAAGCCGGGCAGTAATTTTTCGTTCTCCGGCCTTAAGACCGCCGTTCTTAGAGCAAAAGACAACTTAGTCGAAGAAAAAGAGGGTGTTTTAAGCCGACAGGATATTTGTGATCTTGCCGCGAGTTTTCAGGAAGCGGCTGCGGATGCCATATTGGATCGGGTAACCAACTCAATTGATTATTATCTCGAAAAAAATCCCATGAGGGATCATATTCTGGTGGTTGCGGGTGGCGTTGCCGCAAATAGTTCTATAAAAGAGAAACTGTCTCGTCTTTGCCAGCGCAAAGGCCTAAAATTGAAGGCACCGCCCATCAATTTGTGTACCGACAATGGCGCAATGATCGCGTGGGTGGGCGCCGAAAAGTTTAAACGCAAGGAATTTGCGGCACTGAATATTGGTGCAGTGGCGAGATGGCCGCTCGACCCCGATGCAAAACCTGCTTCAGGGGCCGGAACAAAAGTATAATAATGGGCTATAAATAGGAAGTGATGTGTCAGAAATAGAATCAGTAAAAATTGGTGTAGTCGGAGGAGGGGCCTGGGGTACCGCGCTGGCTCATCTTTCGGCCACGGCAGGATGCGATGTAACGCTTTGGGCTCGCGAGAATGATGTCGTGACGTCAATCAATGAGCGACACGAGAATGAAATGTTTCTTGAAGGGGTGACCCTTTCACAGAATGTGAAAGCGACAACCAACCTTGCCGAGATAGCGGGCAGCGATTTCGTTTTTATGGTCGTACCGGCACAGTTTGTTCGCACTGTAGTGACAGAGCTAAAAGATCACATATCAGATAATGCAGCGATCGTATTGTGCGCAAAGGGCATAGAGCAGTCTTCTGGGAAATTAATGACGGAAGTTGTCTCGGAGATCGTACCAAAGTCGCCGCTTGTTGTGCTGTCCGGCCCGACATTTGCCCGCGAAGTGGCACAGGGTCTTCCATCAGCCGTAACCGTTGCATCAAAATATCAACAAGTTACGCAGCGTCTCTCGGACGCTATCGGCCAACCAACTTTTAGGCCTTATGCATCACGGGATATTGTTGGTGCGGAAATTGGTGGGGCACTTAAAAATGTTTTTGCCATCGCTTGTGGCATAACCACCGGGCGAAAAATGGGCGACAACGCCCGCGCCGCCCTTATCACACGCAGTCTTTCGGAAATGGTCCGCTACGGTGAGAGGTACGGTGCGGAAAGATCAACCATGATCGGGCTTTGCGGCCTTGGCGACCTTATCCTGACATGTTCCTCGACGCAGTCGCGCAACATGTCGCTCGGCATTGATATTGGCGAAGGAAAAACGGTTGCGGAATTGATGAATGGCCGCAAAACGGTTGCGGAAGGCTATCACACGTCATCTGTGCTTGCGAAAATTTGTCGAGATGAAAAGATCGATCTGCCAATTGTCATGGCGGTCAATGACATTCTTCATGAAGGTAAAAACGTCGATACCGTGATCACTGACCTGCTTAACCGACCATTTGTATCAGAAATTGAATAGATAATAAGGAATAATAATGCATTATATAATTACCGCCTTTGATAAAGAAAACAGCCTCGACCTTCGTATGAGCGTAAGGTCGGATCATTTGGCCTATGCCGCTGAAAAAGGCATAACGGTCCTTGCCGGCCCCTTGCTTACAGAAGGAGATGATCCAAAACCACGCGGCAGTATGCTTATTGTCGAAGTTGAAGACAGAGCGCAGGCGGAAGATTTTGCTGCAAATGATCCCTATAATAAAGCAGGCCTTTTTGACAAAGTGACCATCCGTCGCTGGATGGGTGCGATTGGTCCGTGGCTTCCGAGCGGGGACTAGTTCGCATGAAGCTTAGCGAAATGGGCATCGGCTTGGCGGCCGGGGACATTTTATGCGCACTTGAGGATATAGATGATGGTGCCGCGAAAGAGTTGTCTTACCGCGCGGGTAGTGATATCCATGATATTTTCTTGCAAAGAAAAGGAAATGACATTTTCGCCTATAAAAATGTCTGCCCCCACGCAGGAACGCCACTTAATATGGATAAGGGGCGGTTTATGGAAAAAACAGGCACCTATCTGATGTGCCACACACATGGGGCCTTATTCCAACTTGTTGATGGCCTTTGTGTCGCGGGTCCCTGCAATGGAGCCTCCCTGCAAGGCATTGATATAATTGTCGAAAATGGAAATGTAATAGTTGTCTAAGATAAATAACCTTCCGGTTATCTGGAACGGCCCAAAGTCGTCTGAAAAAATTGTCATCCTGGCCCACGGTGCGGGCGCACCAATGGACACAGACTTTATGAATTTTTTTGCTGAATATCTTGCCGAGCATAATGTCCGGGTATTGAGATTTGAATTTCCCTATATGGCACTGCGTAGGGAAGGACATGGAAGGCGCCCGCCAAACCCTCAAAAAACGCTCCTGGCGTCGTGGCGTCAGATTATATCCGAATGTCGAAATCAGCACTCGGGACCAATTTATATTGGCGGCAAATCAATGGGCGGTCGAATGGCGTCTATGATTGCTGATGAATGTGACGTCGACGGGCTGGTCCTTCTTGGCTATCCATTTTATGCACCGGGAAAGCGAGATAAGCCGCGCATAGAGCATTTGTTGAATATTAAGACAAGCACTTTGATCCTTCAGGGTGAGAGAGACCCGATGGGATCAAAAGAGGTTGTTGAGAGCTATGGTTTGTCTGATGCCATAAAAACAATATGGCTTGCTGATGGCAACCATGATCTGAGACCGCGCGTTAAATCTGGAAGTTCCCATGATGATAATTTAAACTGTGCGGCTTTGGAAATCGTAAAATTCGTTCAAAATACAGTATAAATAAAAGTTGATTTTCGGTTTTGTCCAGTATATGACTGTCGTTAACGATATATAAAGCATTCTTTATATAATAGATAAATATGATTTATATAACTATTTCGCAGGAGTAGAAAATTGAGTAGAGAAAATTATTTATTTACGAGTGAGTCCGTATCTGAAGGACATCCGGATAAAGTTTCTGACTGCATTTCAGATACGATTGTCGATAAGTTTCTCACGGCAGATCCAGAATCCCGTGTCGCAGTAGAAACACTCACCACTACAAACAGGGTCGTCCTCGCCGGTGAGGTGCGTGGCCCGCAAAGCATTACCAAAGACGTGATGGAACAAGCCGCAAGAGATGCGGTTAGAAAAATCGGTTACGAGCAGGACGGCTTTCATTGGAAAAATATGAGCGTTGAGGTTCATGTTCACGAACAATCAAGCGATATTGCCATGGGTGTGGACGCATCAGGCAACAAGGATGAGGGCGCAGGCGATCAGGGGATCATGTTTGGCTATGCTACAAATGAAACAGAAAGCCTGATGCCGGCAACCCTTGATTTTTCTCATAAAATATTAAAATCCATGGCTGATGAGCGCCATAGCAGTACTATTAAAGAACTTGGTCCAGATTCAAAGAGCCAAGTCACACTGCAATATGAAAACGGAAGGCCGGTAAGGGCGACGTCTGTGGTGGTTTCCACCCAGCACAGTGCTGAAGCCAGTCAAGAACGGGTTAGAGAAATCGTTCTTCCACATATCGAAAATATACTGCCAGACGGATGGATGCCAGACGCGGACGAACTTTATATTAATCCAACGGGTCAGTTTATTATTGGTGGCCCGGACGGAGATGCAGGTCTGACAGGTCGAAAAATTATTGTCGATACATATGGCGGTGCCGCCCAGCATGGTGGCGGTGCTTTTTCCGGTAAAGACCCGACAAAAGTCGACCGCTCAGCCGCTTATGTCACAAGATATTTGGCTAAGAACGTTGTTGCTGCAGGACTTGCCGATCGGTGCACTATCCAGCTTGCTTACGCCATCGGTGTTTCAAAACCACTTTCCCTCTATGTTGACTTTCATCAGACAGGTCACGTTGATCCCGCCAAACTTGAGAGGGTGCTTTCGGAAGTAATGGATCTGAGTCCACGTGGTATTCGTGAACATCTTGGTCTTAACAAGCCTATTTATGAAAGAACGGCGGCCTATGGTCATTTCGGTAGAGAGCCGCAAGCAGACGGTGGTTTTTCTTGGGAAAAAATAGATTTAGTTGATGCGCTCAAGGGCGAATTCTAATATTTATATTCAGATTCTGACAAAATGAGTCTGCCCAAATGAAAGATCTCGAAAATATTCAAGGTAGCCGGGTTTACGGTCGGCGCCTTGCCAAACCGCTAAAGAAAACAAGTGAGGCGCGCCTGCGCGAATATTTCCCTAAATATTCTGTGTCTCTAGACGGCCCAATTGATCTTGCAGGATTGTTTGATCATAATCCGCGCGAATACTGGATGGAAATAGGCTTTGGCAAAGGCGAGCATCTTGTTGCCCAGGCCAAGGCAAACCCAGACATCGGGTTCATCGGCTGCGAGCCGTTTATCAATGGTGTCTCGGGGTTGGTCGATCACATGGTGCGAGACAGCGTCACCAATATTCGGTTTTTTATGGATGATGCGCGACTGCTAATGGACGCGATGCTAGATCAGTCTATCTCTCGGGCATTCGTACTGTTTCCTGATCCTTGGCCGAAAAAACGGCACCATAAACGTCGGATTATCAGTCCGGGAAACATGGTTGTGATTTCAAGACTGCTTAAGGATAATGCTGAACTTCGCATCGGCACGGACCATCATGATTATTGCCGCTGGATACTCGCAAGGCTTATGGAAAATCCGGATTTTTTCTGGGAAGCTGACCATCCGCATCAATGGCACACAAGACCGGAAGACTGGCCGCCAACACGTTATGAGCAAAAGGCACTTACCGTGGGGCGCAAAAGCGCATACATGACATTTAAGAGAAGGCCAAGATAGCTAAAAGTCGCGTCCTTAATAAAGAGCTTGAAGTTCTATAAAATTACTCTATATATATAGCTATCCGAATCACATGAAATTATTAATTTTTTGGTGCGGGCAAGTGTTTCACTGGCCTGCTTTTTTGTTTGTACCTGGTATATTTTGGAAAACCGATGACGAATGTCCTGATGGATAAAATCGCAAAGCTTATTGAACCAACGATCGAAAACCTTGGTTATGAGCTTGTGCGCGTTCAGCTTTTTAGCTCGCCAAAAGATGGTCCGTCTACACTCCAAGTGATGGCCGAAGGTGAAGATGGTACGATGACCGTAGAAGGCTGTGCAAAAATTAGCCGTGAGATTTCAGTGATAATGGACGTGGAAGATCCCATAGATAGTGAATATGTACTTGAAGTGAGTTCGCCTGGGCTCGACCGACCGCTTACCCGCCTTAAGGATTTTGTAAATTACGCAGGGTTTGAGGCAAAGGTGGAAATGAACAAGGCGGTGGATAATAGAAAACGCTATCGGGGTAAATTACTCGGTACAGAAGATAATTTAATTTTAATGGATGTTGAAGGGGAAGTTTGCAAGCTTGACTTTTCTGACATTCAAAAAGCCAAATTGGTAATGACAGATGAATTGATGGCACTCGCCAGTGCGAAGCCGTCCTGACAACACACTACCAAACGACACAATACTGGAGCATAAGAGTATGACAGCAGTAAGCGCAAACAGATTAGAGCTTTTACAAATTTCCGATGCTGTGGCACGCGAAAAGAACATCGATAAAGAGATTGTTCTTGGTGCAATGGAAGAGGCCATTCAAAAAGCAGCCAGATCAAGATATGGCATGGAAAATGAGATTAAAGCTCATATCGATAGAAAAACCGGTGACATCAAGTTATACCGCGTTCTGGAGGTTGTCGAGAATGTAGAGAACCATTCAACGGAAATCACCGTTGAGGATGCAGGCGAATATAAAGAAGACGCTGCAATTGGCGACATTCTTGCTGACGAGTTGCCCGCTATCGATTTCGGCCGTGTCGCGGCACAAACAGCCAAACAGGTCATCGTTCAGAAGGTTCGCGAAGCAGAGCGCGCTCGCCAATATGAAGAATATAAGGACAAAATCGGCGACCTTATCAATGGTGTTGTTAAGCGTGTTGAATATGGTAATGTCATTGTTGATCTTGGTGCCGCCGAAGCGATAATTCGCCGTGACCAACTGATACCACGCGAGCATATCAGAAACGGCGAACGGGTACGGGCGATAATTCTTGATGTTCGCGAAGAACCACGTGGTCCGCAGATTTTCCTTTCACGAAGCCATCCAGACTTTATGGCGAAGCTTTTTGCCGGCGAAGTGCCAGAAATCTATGACGGTGTTATTGGGATTGTTGGTGTAAGTCGTGACCCGGGCAGTCGGGCCAAGATCGCTGTCACCAGCAATGATCCGAGCATTGACCCTGTTGGCGCGTGTGTTGGTATGCGCGGCAGTCGTGTACAAGCAGTGGTCGAAGAGCTCCAGGGCGAGAAAATTGATATTATTCAATGGTCTCCAGATCCAGCCACTTACATTATTCGCGCACTGGCGCCAGCCACTGTTTCCAAAGTTGTTATTGATGAAGATGCAGGGCGGATGGATGTGGTCGTTGGTGAAGACCAGCTAAGCTTAGCCATTGGACGTCGCGGACAAAATGTCCGTCTTGCCTCCCAGCTTACCGAATGGCAGGTCGATATTATGACAGAAGCAGACGAAAGTGAGCGTCGTCAGGCCGAGTATAAAGAACGCAGTGAGTTGTTTATGAACAGTCTTGATGTTGATGAAACTCTTGCGCTTCTTCTTGTTGGTGAGGGCTTTAGAAACCTTGAAGAAGTTGCTTATGTGGCTCCTGAAGAATTTGCCGGCATCGAAGGATTCGATATGGCACTGGTTGAAGAGCTTCAGTCGCGTGCAAGAGAGGCACTGGGTGCTATTGCTATTGAAGCGGATAATAAACGTAAAGAATTGGGTGTTGAAGATGATCTGACAACCATTGAAGGATTGACATCGCCAATGCTTGTGACACTTGGTGAAGCCGGAATTAAAACGCTTGATGATCTTGGTGATCTTGCCGGTGACGAACTGACAAGCGCCGAAGATGGCATTCTGAAGGAATATGATTTAAGTCTTGATCAGGCCAATGATATTATCATGGCCGCGCGTGCCCACTGGTTTGAAGACGAGGAAGAGCCAGTAGAAGAAGTGGTTGAAGAGGCTGCGCCTGACGCAGTGGAATAGGATAATGCACCGTGACCAAAAAGACAAAAATGCGCAAATGTCTGGTCACAGGGGACGTGTATCCAGCGTCTGAGCTAATACGGTTTGTTTGTGGTCCTGATGGTCAAATAGTACCAGATGTGGCTGCCAAGTTACCCGGTAGAGGGTGCTGGGTTCTGGCAAAGCGAGATATATTGGAGCAGGCGCTAAAGAAGAAAATATTTTTGCGGTTTGGACATCAGATCCTATCAGACAAGAAGAAAACTGATCTTGACGAACTGGACGAGACGCCGCTTAAAAAAGAAAAACAATCCATAAAGGTCGCAGACGACCTTGTGGACCAGATTGAGCGACTATTGCGCAAGCGGTGTCTGGATTATATAGGTCTTGCAAACAGGGCCGGGAATATACTGTCAGGGTTTGAAAAAGTGAGAGCAGCCCTGAAATCTGGCAAGACAAATGTTTTGCTAACAGCGTGTGACGGCGCTGACAATGGACGCAGTAAGATGTGTCAGGGGCTTGATAATTTGCGGGTATTCGATACGTTTTCCCGTGACGAATTAAGCAAGGCCATGGGAATTGAGAACGCTGTGCATATGGCGCTCCTTCCTGGCGGTATAAGAACAAGTTTATTACGGGAAATGTCCCGTTTTGAGCGCTGTAGAAAAACGGTTATAAAATAAAGCCATTTATTGTTTTTTATGTTAAAAAGGATGAATTGGTTTTTAAGGCGATAAAAGAATGAGTGACGATAAAAACAAAAACACACCTCTATCTACCTCTGGGCGTAAGACGCTTCAGATGAAACCTGCGGGCGCCCCCGGTGTCGGCGGCGGATCCAGTAGTGTTGTGGTTCAGCGTAAGAAAAAACTTATTATGCCTGGTCAAAAGCCAGAAGCCGAAACATCGACGCCTACGCCTCAGTCAATCTTCAAGACGCCAATTGACGCTGGTAAAAAAGCCGGTGTTCAAAAACCCGTTGTTGAAGAAAAGCAGTTGGGCGGCCTTTCTGAGAGCGAGCGTGAAAAACGTGCCAAAGTTCTGGAAAAGGCTCAGAAAGATAGCCAAGAAAAGGCAAAACAGGCCGCAGAAGACGCAAAGCGCAAAGCCGTGGAAGATGCCGCGAAAGCGGAGCGTTTGGCCAAGGAAGCGGCTGAAAACAAGAACAAGCCCAAAAAAGGGACTGAGCCTAAACAAGATGTTGATGAAGGAAAACGCCTGGCTGATCTTGAACTAAAGAAAAAAGCTGAAGAAGAGGCGGCGAAAATCGCCGAAGCAGAAGCCGCTGCGGCCAAGCTTGCATCAGGACAGCCTGTAAAATCAAAAGAAGCGCCTAAACCGGCGAAAGAAGAGCCGCCAAAGCGTCCTGAAGTGAAAAAGAGTCGCATGGATGATAGCCGCCGCCGCAGTGGGCGACTTACTGTCACTCAGGCGCTTTCAGGAAACATTGAACGTCAACGAAGCCTGGCATCACTGAAACGTAAACGTGCCAAGGAAAAAAGACAAAGTGGCATGGTGGAGCCAGCGAAAAAAGTTTACCGTGAGGTGGTTGTGCCAGATAGCATCACTGTAGCGGAGCTTGCCAACAGAATGACTGAAAAAACCAACGATGTGGTTCGTGCCCTGATGAAAATGGGTGTAATGTCCGGGGCCAGCGATCAGGTTGACCATGACGTTGCAGAACTGATCGTGGAAGAATTTGGCCATAAACTTAAGCGTATTAGTGCGTCTGATGTTGAAACGGACCTTGGCGGACCGGAAGATGTGGATGCGGATCTTGTTTCACGCGCACCTGTGGTGACAGTTATGGGGCACGTTGATCATGGTAAAACCTCGATCCTCGATGCTCTTCGCAAAACGAGCGTAACAGAAGGTGAAGCTGGCGGCATCACCCAGCATATTGGTGCCTACCAGATCAAAATGGCAAGTGGCGACAAAATCACGTTCCTTGATACACCGGGTCATGCTGCATTCACTGCGATGCGTGCACGCGGAGCACAGGTGACAGATATTGTTGTGCTTGTTGTGGCAGCAGATGATGGCATAATGCCACAAACCATTGAAGCGATCAGCCATGCCAAATCGGCAGAAGTCCCCATTGTTGTCGCAATTAACAAAATGGATGCACCTGGAGCCAACCCAACGAAAGTTCGTCAGGATCTTCTGCAACACGAAGTGTTTGTGGAAAGTATGGGCGGGGAAGTGCTTGATATTGAAGTCTCTGCTAAGGAAGGCACGGGCCTAGATAAGCTGGAAGAAGCAATCCTCCTGCAGGCGGAACTTAACGACCTTAAGGCCAATCCTAACCGTGCGGCTGAAGGTGTTGTGGTTGAAGCCAAACTTGATAAAGGCCGCGGTGCAGTTGCGACGGTAATTATTCAGCGCGGAACGCTTAAGGTCGGTGACGTTGTTGTAGCGGGAACCACCTGGGGTCGGGCACGTGCCCTTGTTGATGACCGTGGCTCACAAATCAAGGAAGCCGGACCCTCGACACCAGTTGAGATTCTCGGACTAGATGTCGCGCCGGGTGCGGGCGATGATTTTGTCATCGTTGACGACGAAGCAAAAGCGCGCAGCGTTGTCGATTTCAGGCTGAACCAGATTAAAGACGATAAAAATAAAACGCCAGCAGCAAGCCTTGAGAATATGTTTGATAAGCTTAAGGAAGCGGAAATTTCAATGGTTCCAGTGCTCCTAAAAGCGGATGTGCAGGGTTCTGTCGGGGCGATTATTTCATCGCTGGAACAGCTCAATACAGACGAAGTGAAATGCAAGATCGTTCATAGCGGTGTCGGTGGTATTAATGAATCTGATGTCAGTCTAGCGGTCGCGACGGGTGCGCCAGTTATTGGCTTCAATGTTCGCGCCAGCCGGAATGCAGCGGATCTCGCCCACAAAGAAGGCGTGGAAATTCGTTATTATTCAATCATTTATGACCTGATCGATGATATTAAATCTGTGATGTCAGGGCTTCTCGCGCCGGAGATTAAAGAAACTATTATTGGTACAGCAGAGATACTTGATATCTTTAATGCCGGGAAGGGTAAGGCGGCCGGTTGTCTGGTCACCAGTGGCGTGGTTAGACAAGGCGCTCACGCCAGACTATTACGGGATGATATTGTCGTTTACGAAGGGCAACTCGGGTCGCTTCGCCGCTTTAAGGATGCCGTTAAAGAAGTTGAGAGTGGCGTTGAGTGCGGAATGAACTTCGCCAGCTACAATGATATGAAAACAGGTGATGTCATAGAATGTTACGAAGTTGAGGAAATCGAACGTAACCTTTAGGCCTAATTTTTGGTTTTATTCGGCTTCCCAAATTGAACTTAGGGAAGCCGTTTTGCTTTTAAGGATGAAATAATGCCCAAATCAAGATTTGAAAATGATGGTGGTCCAAGCCACCGGGTGTTGCGGGTTGGTGAAAATATTCGCCACGCACTATCCGATATTCTTTCACGCGGGGAAATTCGCGACCCGGCGCTTGACAATGTTTCCGTCACCGTTACGGAAGTTCGCTGTAGCCCCGATCTTCGAAACGCGACCATATTTGTCATGCCTTTAGCAGGAAAGAATGAGCAGGAAGTGGTTGAGGGTCTAAACCGAAATGCAAAATTTATCCGGGGGCAGCTCTCAAAAATGGTGCGGATGAAATATCTGCCCAACCTGAAATTTACCTCTGATCACAGTTTTGGTGAAGTGGATCATATCGAAGCACTTCTGAACAGCAATCACGTTGCGCAAGACCTCAAAAAAGATGATTAAGACCTATGGCAAGAAAGCGTAAAGGGGATAAAATTGATGGCTGGCTGGTCATTGATAAACCTTACGGTATGGGCTCGACCAAAGTTGTCGGGAAATGTCGCTATCTTACCAAAGCTCAAAAAGTGGGCCATGCCGGGACGCTTGATCCCCTAGCGACAGGTGTGCTGCCGATCGCTTTTGGCGAGGCGACAAAAACCATTCCCTATATCATGGACGCTGAAAAAACATATCAGTTTACCGTGACATGGGGCGAGGCACGGTCAACCGATGATGCCGAGGGTGACGTTAGCGATCAGAGTGACAAGAGGCCATCGCGCGAAGAGATACTAAAAATTCTACCTGAATTTACGGGCAGAATAAAACAAATACCACCTGCATATAGCGCCATCAAGATTGATGGAAAGCGCGCTTATGATCTGGCGAGAGCCGGGCAGGAATTTGAAATTAAAGAGCGTGAAGTTGAAATTTATGCTCTGAATCTTCTCGACTCCACTTTGGAGAATGCCACATTTGAAGTACAGTGCTCAAAAGGGACTTATGTGCGTTCATTAGGGCGCGATATCGCCCTGAAACTGGGCACTTTTGGCTATATTTCTATGCTTAGGCGTACGAAAGTGGGATCATTTGATTTAGGCAGTACGATTTCACTGGTAAAGCTAGAGGAATTGGTACATAGTGCGCCGCTTGAAGAGTGGATTCTTAACGTTGTGACCGTGCTGGACGACATCTTGGCACTGGCCGTAACAGAAGAGCAAGCTGATTTCTTAAAAAACGGAGGGTTTCTCTCCAGAGACAGCTTACCTCCTTCAAGTCTTACCGGTGTGACCTATAAAGCGATGCTGGGTGAAAAATTGATCGCCCTTTGTGAGCTGGATGAACAACACTTAAAGCCGGTGAGGGTTTTTAATTTATAAATTTACTTAAGGAGTTATCGATGTCGATTACTGCAGAAAAAAAGCAAGAACTAATTAAAGAGTACGCCACAAACGATGGTGATACTGGTTCCCCAGAAGTTCAAGTTGCCATTCTTACACACAGAATTGTGCACCTCACAGAACATTTCAAAACACACAAAAAAGATAATCATTCCCGCCGTGGATTGCTTATGCTTGTAAACAAGCGTCGTAAGCTTCTTGATTATCTGAAAAGCAAAGACGAAGGTCGTTATCAGGCTTTGATTAAAAGCTTGGGTCTTCGTAAATAAGAAAAATGAAAGTATGACCATAGGGGTTATGCAAAGGCTTTTGATATGTGGGTTTTAAGGATGGGCCTTTACCCACAAATCAAAATTTCAAGCCGAAAAATAAGTTGGAAATATATATATGTTTAATAAACACAAAAAAGAAATCACTTGGGGCGGACGCCCACTCACAATCGAAACAGGACAAATCGCGCGTCAAGCTGGTGGGGCCGTTATGGTCACTTACGGAGAGACGTCAGTTTTTACTGCTGTAACTGCCGCTAAAAAAGCAAAAGCAGGCATTGATTTCTTCCCACTCACAGTAAATTATCAAGAAAAAGCATATGCCGCCGGTAAAATACCAGGCGGTTTTTTTAAGCGTGAAGCACGCCCAAGCGAGTCAGAAATTTTAATCTGTCGTCTTATTGACCGTCCGATCCGCCCGCTTTTTGTATCCTCATTTAAAAACGAAACTCAGGTTTCATGTACAGTGATGAGCCACGACCTTGAAAACCAGGCCGATATTCCGGCGATCATTGGTACAAGTGCGGCTCTAACACTATCCGGTCTTCCTTTCATGGGTCCAATAGCTGGTGCCCGCGTTGGTTATATTGACGGTGAATATGTCCTTAACCCAACCGATGAAGAGTTGGAAAATTCTGATCTTGATCTTGTTGTCGCTGGTACACGCGATGCGGTTCTTATGGTCGAGTCTGAAGCGTCAGAGCTTTCAGAAGAAATTATGCTTGGTGCGGTGATGTTTGGTCACGCAGAAATGCAAGTGGTGATCGACGCGATTATTGATCTGGCCGAAGTGGCTGCGAAAGATCCAATTCAGCTTCCGGAAGAAGAAGATCACAGCGCGCTAATAGCGGACATTAAAAAGATGGCTGAAAAAGGCCTTCGCGACGCTTACGGTGAAACCGATAAGCAAACCCGCGTTGGTAAGATATCAGAAGTCAAAGACGCCGTGAAAGAAAAATTTGTGCCGGAAGACGACGACGCGCAAGGGTTGCTTGTTGGCGGGATTCTTAAAAATGTGGAAAAAGACATTGTTCGTGGTGACATAATCAAAACCGGCAAGCGGATTGATGGTCGCGATCTCGATACTGTACGGTCTGTTGTTGGTGAGGTGAATATCCTACCGCGCACACATGGTTCAGCGCTCTTCACTCGCGGTGAAACGCAATCTATTTGTGTGACAACCCTTGGAACCGGCGACGATGAGCAATTTATTGATGCGCTCACTGGGACCTATAAAGAGCATTTCATGCTTCATTATAACTTCCCTCCTTATTCTGTGGGTGAAGTTGGACGCTCTGGATTTACCAGCCGCCGCGAAGTTGGCCACGGTAAACTGGCATGGCGCGCTGTTCGCGCCGTTCTTCCTGAAAAAGAAGAGTTCCCGTATACTATCCGTATCGTATCAGAAATTACTGAATCGAACGGTTC
>CAXBLS010000058.1:0-19837 GCA_963976585.1 uncultured Kordiimonadaceae bacterium | reverse complement strand
GGATATAACCTTCAACATGGCGGGCGTGACATATATTGATCAAGCTATCTTAGGTTTATTTCTGAGATATTGTGCAGCTAAAACTAGAAGTGGACACAAAATATTTATAATTGAATTGTCCGAACCCATAAGGCGAATATTCGAACTCAATAATCTGAATTATTTGATATAAATCGGATAAAATGACAATAAAACAAGATAATAGGGCTAATAGCTAATAATTTAATCGAGTATTCATACACTGTTTTTTTACCTTTGTTTGTGATAATCTCGGCAACTTGAATTAGATAAAAATTTTTATGGATGGAAGAGTATTATTTCTGAAAGTATACACAACAATATTATAAAGCAGAATCCATTTCACTTTTTACTGCTTGGGGCATCGCTATTATTCAGCTTTGCCGCTTTCAGTGGTGGCTTAGCCAATCAATATTCTCGCTGGATGAACCAGGAGGAATATAGTCACGGTTTCTTAATCCCTGCCATATCGCTTTGGATGTTGTGGGATCGGCGTGATGCTCTTGCGGTTAGCATCGGAAAACCGGCCTGGAGCGGTCTTGTTGTGATACTTGTTTCTATATTTATGCTTATAGTTGGTGAACTCAGTGCGATTTTCATTTTGGTTCAAAGTGGTTTTATCCTGTCATTACTGGGTATAATGCTTGTTTTCGGGGGCATGCCGCTACTTCGTCTAACTGCTTTGCCAATTTTATTTCTGCTGTTCGCAATTCCCATGCCTTATTTCCTCGATTCTATCATGTCCTGGCGATTGCAGCTGGTCTCATCTGAACTAGGTGTGTTTTTTATCCGTTTATTTAGCATCCCAGTCTTTTTGGAAGGCAACGTTATAGATTTGGGCATCTATAAACTTCAAGTGGTAGATGCTTGTAGTGGCCTTCGATATCTTTATCCATTAACCAGCCTGGGTTTTTTGGTGGCTTATTTATTTAAGGCTCCATTTTGGCAACGTTTGATCATTTTTCTCTCAACTATTCCGATAACCATATTTATGAATAGTTTGCGTATTGGTATGGTTGGGGTTCTCGTAGAGTTTTGGGGCGGTGGTATGGCGGATGGCCTTATGCATTATTTTGAAGGATGGGTAATCTTCATGGCCTGTGCTGCTATTCTGTGCGGTGAGGTTTGGCTCTTTACCAAGCTCGGAAAACAAGGCGACTTTTTTGATTTATTTGATCTACCGCAAGTTACTGCGACGCCGGTGGAACGGGTGTGGAAAACTTATAATATCGTGCCAGTCGTTGTCGTAACAACAAGCATGATTTTAGCAATGATATTCACTTTTAACCTCACGGATAGGATCGAACAAACACCAGACAGATTCCGTTTTGTGTCATTTCCGAGTGAAGTGAGTGGTTGGCAATCCAGAAAGAATTATCTAGAAAATAGTGTTGAACAGGCACTTGGCCTTGATGATTATATCCTTGCTGATTATCGTTCGCCGGAAAATAGAAGACCGGTGAATCTTTATGTAGCCTATTACGCGTCACAAAGAAAAGGAGTCTCACCACATTCGCCGCGGGTTTGTATACCAGGCGGAGGATGGCTCATAACTGAATTTGACCGTATAGAAATAGATGTTCGCGGAGAAAGTGATCCTATGCCCATTAACCGTGCTATTATCGAACGTGAAAGAGCAAGGCAGTTGGTTTATTATTGGTTTGATCAACGAGGACGTAAAATATCAAACGAATATATTATGAAATGGCATTTGGTTAAGGATGCAATATTTATGAATAGAACTGACGGTTCACTGGTCAGGGTCACGACACCTATTTTCGAAGGTGAAGATGTCGAATTTGCTGAAAAACGTCTTCAGACTTTTATAAATAATATAGCACCCAGCCTACCGGATTACTTGCCAAATTAACGCTTACAAATATGAATATTGGAAAGCCTCATGACTAAGAATAACAAACCTCTTAAATTCCAGACACCACTTCGGTCACTGCTTTTAACAGCATGCATGTTTGGTATTGTCGCCTGTAGTTCGCCAGAAGAGGTAAAACAGTCGCACTATGAAACCGGCATTGAGCTTTTGGCAGAAAATGATCTGATCAAAGCGAGTATCGAGTTTAGAAATGCGCTGCAGATTGATGATAATTTTGTTCCAGCCTGGTGGGGTATGGCATTGGTAGAGGAAGGCAATGAGGAATGGGGAAAAGTTGTTGCTTTGCTCACTAAGGTGGTTGATCTTGAACCAACACATGTAGAGGCACAAATCAAGTTGGGCACAATGATGATGCTGATCGGACAACTTGACCGCGCGGTAGAGGTTAGTGAGACGGCTCTTCTTCTTGATAATCAAAATGCCGAGGTGCTTGCGCTTAGAGCTGCCGTACTTCTTAAACTTGAGGATACGGAGGGCGCAATAGATTTTGCCAATCGTGCTCTCGAAATTGAAACCGGTAATCTTAACGCTATCCAAATTTTAGCGGCAGAACGATTTACACAAGGGGATTATGAAGGTGCGCTCAGATTTATAACTCAAAGCGGTGAAGAGGTTTCGCAAAATAAGGACCTCATGCTTATCAAAGTCCTTATCTATGAAACACAGGGCAATTTTGATCTTGCCGAACAGACTTTTCGGGAACTATTGGAAAATCATCCGGATGACAACGAAATTCGTCTGGCATTCGTAAATTTTTATGTCAAATATGAAAATATCGATGCTGCAGAACAGGAATTGCGTGCATTGGCAGCTCTTGATCCAACCAATTACGAAACCAGTATCGACATTGTGAGATTTCTTAACACTTATCAAGATGAAGAAGCCGCGGAAGCTGAGCTTATAGCGCTTATACAGCGAGGAACAGATGTGGTGCGTTATCAGTTGGCACTATCGGAATTTTATCTGGGAAATAATAAAACTGATGAAGCGAAAGATGTACTTGATAAAATAGTTGAAAGAACGGGTAGTTCAGAAGATGGCCTTATAGCTAGAGCCAGATTGGGCGAATTAGCGCTTGCTGAGGGGGATCATGATGAAGCATCACAAATCATAAGCGAGATACTCGAAATAGATTCTGTAAACGTGGCAGCGCTTGAAATGCGCGGCAGTATTTATCTAAACAACAATATGTATGACAATGCCATTCAAGATCTTCGCATTGTTCTTAATGAGACACCGAATTCCGTCCGTGCGTCAATTTTATTGTCACGAGCTTACGAGCTGACGGGATCTATCGAGCTTGCTGATGACACACTTTCTGATGCGGTAAGATTTAGCGATAGCGATGGCAGTGTGGCACTTGCTTATGCCAATTTTCTAATCAAACAATCTGCACAAGCCAGAGCGGAAGAGGTTCTGGTTCAAGCACTCAATGTTAATAGTAATGATCTTGAGCTTTTGAACTTGCTGGCTCGTGTACGCTTGCTCCAACAGAACTGGCTGGGAGCACAACAAGTTGCTGACGTCATAAAACAGCTAGATGAAAACGGTAATATCGGTTCTGAAATTGAAGGCCTCGCGCTTAGCGGGCAACAAAACTATGAACAATCGATTCAATCATTCAGAAATGCATATTCCTCATCCGGTGGCTCAAATAGACCACTAGCGGCACTTATCGGTGCATATAACAGAGCAGGTCAAAGGGACGAGGCAGTAAAATTTTTGGAGACAATTCTTACAGAAGACGCTGACAACTACCAGGCACTTATATTGCTCGGGCAACTTCATATGGCAAATCAAGAGGGTGAATTGGCCGTCTCAGCATTTGAAAAAGCAATCGTGGCGCAACCAGCACGTGATGCCGCATATATGAATCTTATTTCCTATTATTATAGTCAAGGCAAAATGGATATTGCTATGCAACGCACCAATGCCGCTCTATCGGTAATCGAGGATAATTTTGGGCTTCAACTGATGAAAGCAAGCATTTTAGAAAAAGATGGGGACTTTGAAGGTGCCATAGCTGTTTATGAGCAAATGTATGCTGAGAATTCAGGAAACGATGTTGTGGTCAACAATCTGGCGAGTATTATGTCAGAATACAGAACTGATAATGATAGTATTAACCGCGCTCTAGAGCTTGCTGTTCGGTTTAGACAATCTTCTGTTCCTCATTTCAAAGACACTCTTGGATGGATTTATTATAAAGTTGGTGATATAACTGCCGCTACGTCTATTTTGCAGGATGTTGTTGAGCAAATGCCTCAGATGGCTATCTTTAGATACCACCTTGGCATGAGTTATCTGGCCGATGATCGTATTGAAGCAGCAATTCGCGAGTTTGAAGAAGTGGTGAAGCTTTCTGAAAGCGCGCCATTTGAGAATTTAGAAGAAGTAAAAGGGTTGCTTGCCCGACTTAATTCGGCAAGCTGATAAATAGAATAAAGTTGCGTAATAATGTATGATGAATTTTATGGACTGACTGAGAAACCGTTTTCGATTTTACCGGATCCTGATTATATTTATTGGGGGCAAAATCACTCGCTTGCGTTCAGTATGCTTGAGTACGGTATATTAAATCAGGCAGGGTTTACTGTGATAACGGGGGAGGTTGGCTGCGGAAAAACGACATTGATACGCCATTTACTCAATAATATGAGTGATGACCTTAATGTTGGTCTTATATCTAATGTACAGGATGATCGAGGTGACCTGCTCCAGTGGGTTCTGCTTGCTTTTGATCAACCGTTCGAAGAAGTTTCAAGCGTAAAATTGTTCGATCAATTTCAGAAATACCTGATAGCAGAATATGGCCGGGGTCGTAAGACAGTCCTTATCGTTGATGAAGCGCAAAATTTAGGACCCAAAACATTAGAACAACTCAGAATGTTATCCAATATAAATGCCGATAAACATCAGCTCTTGCAGCTGATACTAGTTGGACAACCGCAGCTTAAGGATCTACTGCAACGTCCAGAACTCGTGCAGTTCTCACAGCGTATTTCCTCTGATTTCTATTTAAAGCCGTTTAATCTAGAAGAGGTAGAGGCATATATTGACCATCGTTTGAAAGTTGCCGGGTGTGATGAAAAAATATTTGACGATGAAGCTTGTACCTATATTTATATGGCCAGCCGAGGCATCCCGCGTCTTATTAACATAATTTGTGATACAGCACTCATATATGGCTTTTCAGATGGCGTGCATAAGATTTCCAAAGAGCTTATCGAAAAAGTCATCGCCGACAAAGGCCGTCACGGCATTCTTCATTATTCTGAGGTCAATGAAACCAAAACTAATCAGCTATATGAAATTCCTGATTCCTCTGACGGACCAGCGTTAATTATTCACGATCAGAATCTCGCGAAATATCTGCTTAAAAAAGCAAAACAATAAGCTGGATCAATTAACGCCGTAATATTTTTTGTAGTTATTTTTTACCGGGATGGCTATGGCTACTACAAATAGAGCCATAGCTATGCTGAGCGCTAGGCCGTATGGAATTCCCACCGATACCATTAGATTTTTAAATGGTATAACCAGACCATGTCCGACAAACATTCGCAATGAAATGCTGCCAAAAACTGACATCATTCTGAATAAAAAACCGTTTAAAGGACTTTTGACGCTCAGGCTGCCGTAGCGTAGGGCAAAGCAGAAAAGAAGAATAATCACACCAAAATATGTCATATTCATCCAAACGGTGGACATATCGGTGGTAAACCACATTTCAGATTCACCTAGTGCAAATGATGCCAGAATCCCCATTAAAATAACAAAAAACCCATGAATTACTAGATGATCTGCTTTTTGTTCTTTTTCAAGTAGTCTTTTTATATAAAGGCCGAATGCAATCCCCATAAACACCGTGCCAGACATTGAAAAATAATTATACTTTGCTTCAAGCATAAGGCCACCAAGTCTAACAAACCCGATCAGACCCTCACTGCTTGGCAGCAGTTTATGTACCAATGCTGCTGATGCAAAAAACAACATTGATCCAATGATCGCTGCCACTTCCATATATTTAAATCTGGCTATGAAGTAGTACCAAATTGGCATTGTTGACAAAGCGAGAACATAATAAAGTAAAACAGAGAAAAACATATTTACGGGCCAGTTTATGTCCATGCTGTGACCGCTGGCTTTGACGTCTAAATACTTTATCGTCGCCAAAATCAAGACACCACCGAGGACCATTTTTAATCCAGCGCGAACTCGAAGTAGCGCATTTTGGCGATCAGTTTTGAATTTGCTAAATGTATAAAGGCCGGTGGCTAGTCCAAATATAATAGCGAAGCCGGGCGTTGCTATTCTAAAGAAGGGATTAGTAACATACAGATAATCAATTGAAAGACGCTCAAAGACGCCTGGTGACCAGTGAACGAAAATAAGGGTCATAACCATAATCCCCCTAATCACATTAACCGCTTCGCTGGTCTGAGAAATAACAAGACTTTTGGAATTGTTGTTTCTATCCAAAATTTGCGCCATCGGTTTTTGTTACTCCCCTATTTTTTCAACATAAGCCAGTATGATTTTATATTTTTATCAAGTGAAAATTGATATCTTCCGTTTGAATAAATAAAGGGGAGATCAAATTCTTTACCGTATTTATTTAGCACGTAGAGTTTCAATCCCTCTTTGGCCACCACCTGCAATTTTCCTTTTAGTGGCTCTGATAAAAATGGAGGCATGTTTCCCTCAGATGGATCACTTCTGGTTGCGAATGAAATCAATATTTTTTCGGACCCGGCTATTTCAGTCTCATCAAGGCTTTGTACAGCAACGATTGAATTATTATTTTCCATGGTAACAGTTATGTTATCGAGTGATATCTCTCTGTCACCAATCCAACCCATGACCACCTGTGACTTAGGAGTATTGATGGTGTAGATACCCAAACCCCAGTTTCGATTTAACTCGCCTGTATCAGAGGTAACAAAATCTTGCCCTTCAGGTATCAAATTACTATTTGCATCCGTTATCTTAATTACATCATCAGCTAGAGGAATTGGTTCAAACCATGGAAGTTCGCTTGTTTTTGGGATATCAATAATTAATTTGCTTTGGTCAACTATTGTCCTAAGTGCAGCTGAATTTGCAGGACTTATGTTTTTATAGAAAAACTCTTCTTTATTTAAAGTTAGAGCATATGTTTTTTTTGCTTCAGCCACATGACCTTGTCGGTAAATAAGAGCTGCTGCTGGCATCATGCTCATGGCGGCAGGATCGTTAAAACTACTATAGTTGTTAGATTTGCTTTGAGCTTTAATAGGCCGTTGAGAATATCCGTATTGCATCAATGAATCCCAACCTTGAAGAGCCGAAACAGCAGCCAAGTAAACCGGGCTTAAAAAGCGATCATAAACCGGGAAGGGCTCAAGGTTCCATTCGGACACAGAAACTGGTTTGCCGTTAGCCTGTGCCGCACCTATCCAACTTACAAAATTATCTTTGTAAATCGGATTCATTCTTAAGAAGTCGGTACCGCCATAAGTGTGGACATCAATTATATCACTATCGCTCAGGGCAGGTAGGCTATAGATCGGCATGTAGCCCCAGCTGTTTGTGGTCATAATTGTCGATTTCACACCCAGTTCATCCAAATGATCAAGCATGGTTAAATTAAATTCATGTTCCATTTCATTCAAAAATAACTTCGCTGGACCCGGTTCCCAAGAACGCCATGTTTTATCAACCGGAAGTCCGTGTCGAAGTGCAAATCGTTTGGATTTGTCCATATATACAGCATTTGTTTTTGGTACATTTCGATTAGGAAGAAAATTATTGGCAAAATGGTGAGTGATATCATTCTCATTGGTTATTAGCATACTTACTATTGCTGGATCATCTTTGTACGCCAATCCCGTGTATTTATTGACATGATTTAGATATTGCTCATTAAATTCTTTTAAACGTGTTTCAACGCTCTTATTTATGTAGTTGTAACCTCGAGCGGGCGCTCTTTCTTTACCTTTGGAGAATTCGTCAAAATTTTCGATGTTATCATTTGCTGAGAATTCCCTTCCTACATTGAGGTCTAACCAGATATAAATTCCCTCATTCTTGAGCGCGACGATCCATCTGTCCAGCATATCGAGCTGGTCTTCATCCAGAGTAAGTGTATCTGCAGAATTCCCCCCAAACACGTTGGGTGATACCCATGCAGAATCGTGATGATGAAACCTTACAAGGTTGTATCCAAGTTTTGAGAGACGTTTGGCTTGATTGGTTATTTCGCTGGGGCTTGTTAAGAAAATCGCGTAGGCGATGATATTAGTCCCCCAAAACTTAACCTTTGTACCATCCTCAAATACGAGAGATTCTCCGTCTGTTTTCATAAAACCCCGTTTGCCAGCCGGAATTTCTTTTGCATTTAGGAAACTTAGATCAACAGGCGAGTAGGCCCAGTGAAGGATATCCTTGGTCCAAGTCAGGTCCGGAGGTGCCCCCATCTTTTCTGTGAGAGTGGGTTCTATCTTGCCATCAAAGGGAAGTGAAACGGACATTTGATACTCTTCAGATCCGGCAGTTATAGTTTTCTCATAGAAAAATGCTCGAATTTGACGCGGATTATTACGTTCGAAATAGATATTTGCAATAGGCCTGTCGAAGCGAATAGAGATTGGGTCACAATCCTCAAAATTGCTCAACATCCAACCTGTATTATCGGGTAATAGATCTACTCTCGGACCATTCTCCACTTCGTTCAAGCCATCAATTTCGAGATTAAATTGAATGCCGCCGCCAATTATATCTGCCTGATCGCGTAATGCGTTCAACTTAAAGTCCCAATATATCTGGTTCGGATCACTTACAGTAATATTGGCGTCAATCGATAGACCCAGCTTATCAACCTCAGCATCCAGCATATAGCTTAGAGGTTTTTGAGTTTTTGTCTCTGTTCCTGTGCCAGCCCAAGCCCAATCCTTTCCCCAAAAAATAAAATCTGTATTCACAATGACCTTGGAATTGGACGAAATTGTAAAAAGACCGCGATTTTCTGTAAAACTCGCCGTACAGGTTTGTGCCCAACCGCTGATTGGAAGCAGACTTGCCAGCAAAAATAAACATATTTGAGTAAAAAACCGCATCATTTATTTCACATCTCTCGGCTGTAAGAATTCATTTAATTATGCATCTAATCCGCTATTTGAGGGCAACGAGTGCGATGATAATAATCTTTATTATATGTAAACATTATTATACTATAAGTAAATTAATACGCAATCATCACATCAAAAAGCGAAATTATAGTAATTAGTAAATTATAGTAACTAGTTACGTATCTCTCAATCAACGACGTGATAATATAGGCTAGAATTATTTCGTTTACTTTATCGCAAGTAAAAGAACTTTGAGAAGTAGTGAATTGACATGATTAAAAATGAGGTCATTTTGTGAATATTATCGTCACCGGTGGTGCGGGTTTTATTGGTAGCGCACTAATTCGTTATATAGTCGGGCAGGGCGAACATCATGTCTTAAATCTCGATAAACTGACCTATGCAGGAAATCTTGAATCTATTGCTGCCGTTGCAGATAGCGATAGATACCATTTTCGTCAGGTTGATATTTGTCAAACCCAAGAGATCACTGATATATTTGACCAGTTTGAGCCAGATATTGTTATCCATCTGGCGGCAGAATCCCATGTTGATCGTTCCATTGACGGTCCTGGTGAATTTATCAGGACTAACATAGTCGGCACATTTGTTCTACTTGATGTTGCCCGGAACTACTGGAGCGGCCTAAGTGGCGCGAAGAAAGATAACTTCCGTTTTCATTATGTATCAACCGATGAAGTTTACGGTGATCTTGGTCATACACAGGAGCTTTTTACCGAGCAAACATCCTACGATCCGAGTTCGCCTTATTCCGCATCAAAGGCCAGTTCTGATCATCTGGTCAGAGCTTGGCAGCGGACTTACGGCTTTCCGACACTGATCACCAATTGCTCAAATAATTACGGACCTTATCATTTTCCAGAAAAACTAATCCCACACATGATACTCAATGCGCTTGATGCACAACCGTTACCCGTTTACGGGGACGGAAGTCAGGTACGCGACTGGCTTTATGTGGAAGATCACGTAAAAGCACTTTATCTTGTTGCCACAACCGGCACAGTGGGTGAGACTTACAATATTGGTGGTCACAATGAAAAGACCAACCTAGAGGTCGTCGAAACCATTTGTGATCTTCTCGGGGAACACGGACCAGAAATACCGGACGGCATCGGTAACTACAAAGAGCTCATAACCTTTGTTGAGGATAGACCTGGACATGACGTCCGTTATGCCATTGATGCTAGCAAGATAAGTGATGAACTGGGCTGGATACCGGAAGAAACATTTGAGAGTGGTATGTTAAAAACAATAAACTGGTATTTGAACAACCGTTCATGGTGGCAACGGGTGTTAAGTGGTGATTATCAGCTGACACGACTTGGCACGGATGAATAGAGGACGTTATTGATGACGAAATATTATAAAGGGATAGTCTTGGCCGGTGGTGCAGGATCACGTCTTCACCCGATAACTCAAGGCGTCTCAAAACAACTTTTGCCAATTTATGATAAGCCGATGATTTATTATCCGATTTCGGTCTTAATGCTTTCGGGGATCAACGAGATACTAATTATATCAACGCCGGATGACCTTCCCGGTTTTAAGAGGTTGCTAGGGGATGGTAGCCAGTTTGGTGTGAGATTCAGCTACAAGGAACAACCTTCACCAGATGGGCTCGCACAGGCATTTATAATAGGGGAAGATTTCATTGGAACAGACAACGTATCATTGGTGTTAGGTGACAATATTTTTTACGGCCAACATTTCACCGATAAACTTGAAGATGCTGTGAACAGGGACGAGGGTGCGACAGTATTTGGCTATCATGTGATTGATCCGGAACGCTTTGGTGTTGTTGAGTTTGACGCAAATGGTAAGGCCATTTCGATCGAAGAAAAACCACGAACACCAAAATCTAATTATGCGGTCACGGGGCTCTATTTTTATGATAACGACGTCATCGATATTGCCAAAAACATTGAACCATCAACACGGGGTGAGCTGGAAATTACTGATGTCAATCTTGCTTACTTAAACCGTGGTGGTCTGAGCGTAAGTTTATTAGGGCGTGGATTTGCTTGGCTTGACACGGGTACGCATGACAGTCTGATGGATGCTGGACATTTTGTACAAACCATTGAAAAGCGACAAGGATTTAAAGTTGCTTGTTTGGAAGAAATTGCCTTTAATAAGGGTTGGATAAATGATGCACAGCTTATGGAGCGTGCAAGATTTTACGGCAAAACAGATTATGGCCGTTACTTAAAACAGCTTGCTGACGGATTTTAATGTAGATGAAAGTTATCAAAACAGACATAGAAGATGTGCTGATTATCGAACCCAAGTTATTTGGTGATAAACGTGGGTTCTTTATGGAAACATTTAGCGCGGAGCGCTACCGAAAAATGGCTGGTATAGACACGGATTTTGTTCAAGACAATCATTCAAGATCACAACGGGGAGTTCTGCGCGGGCTTCATTTTCAAAAGAGCAATCCGCAAGGAAAATTGGTCCGGGTCGTCGGTGGTGAAGTTTTTGATGTTGCAGTTGATATCCGTAAAAACTCAAAAAGTTACGGAAATTGGATTGGTGTTATTTTATCCGCTGAGAACAAACGTCAGTTATGGGTGCCGCCAGGATTTGCTCATGGGTTTGTTACATTGTCTGAGACCGCTGACTTTGAATATAAATGCACTGAGTATTATAATCCAGAAGATGAAGGCTGTCTCGCATGGAACGACGACACCGTAGGAATTGACTGGCCTATCAAAAACCCGACATTATCTGAGAAAGATGCGCTCGGAATATCTTTGAAAGAAATCTCGAAATGAAAGTTCTTCTTACAGGGGCTGGAGGGCAACTTGGTGAATCGATAGTGGCAAGTGCGCCTGATGATTGGCAGCTTATTGCACTTCCGTCAGCTGAGTACGATATCACCAATAGTAATCGTACCGAGGAAATCTTTAAAGAACACGCCCCAGAAATTGTAATTAACGCAGCTGCCTACACGTCGGTCGATAAAGCGGAAGAGGAAGAGCAGTTAGCAAGAGCAATAAACGCGGCAGCTGTTAAAAATTTAGCTGTGAAATGCAAAGAAACTAACGCATTTCTTGTCCATATATCGACGGATTACGTCTTTGACGGTACATCTAATCGTCCTTACAAAGAAGACGATACCATCAACCCTATGAATATATACGGTAAAACCAAAGCCGAAGGGGAAAAGAACATCCTTCGTAGCGGTGCCGATTTTGTTATCATCAGAACAAGCTGGGTTTTCAGTGAATACGGGAGCAATTTTTTAAAATCTATGCTTAAGCTCGGCAAAAACAAGCTCAACTTAAAAATTGTGTCTGATCAAATGGGGGCCCCGACATATGCAGGAGATATTGCTAAGGTAATTAAGCTACTCATAGAAAATAAAGATAAATCAAACAAAGAGATTTATCATTTCACTGGTGACCAGATAACGTCATGGGCCGATTTTGCCAACATCATATTTGAAATTGCCTTGAGCGAAGGTAAACTGATAAGACCCGTTGCTATCGAAGGGATAACAACGGAGCAATATGGAGCCCCAGCGCCGAGGCCTAAAAATTCCGTTCTGGATTGTCGAAAAATTAAGAAATTATCTGATATTAAACTTAGCGATTGGCGTGGCGCCACCAAAAAAATAATAAGTGAATATAATGAATAAAAATAAAATACCGGCAGTTGTTATCGGACTCGACTTAAATGGCCTTGGTGTGACCCGGTGGCTCAACAAAAAAAATGTGCCTGTTTATGCACTCGATACAGATTTTGCCAAAGATACCGCCAAGACATGGTCGGCAAAGAAGGTGAAAATCGCTGCGCTCGAAGGTGAAGAACTCATCGAGGAACTTGTTAAGTTTCGGGAACGTTTTGAAGACAATCCTGTACTTTATATTACCATGGAACGGTCGCTTCGGACCATATCCGAGCATCGTGGCCGACTGAAAGACCTATACCGTTTTACTATGCCTGACCATGAGACACTTATGGCGCTAATGAATAAAAATGGTGTACTCGAGGTAGCAGAAAGGTCTGGAGTTCGGTATCCAAGAACGCTTAATGTCAGTGCACCGGGTCTTATTGATGGTGCGAGAGAATTCAATTTTCCTTGTATTTTCAAGCCGTCTGAACAGAACACCAAATATGGCAATGAAATAAAGAAGGCCTATAAAGCAAATTCACTCAATGAGATTAAGAAAATATATGCCGAGATAAGCGACCGGGTACCCAACATGGTGATCCAAGAATGGATAGAAGGAATTGATAGCGATATCTATTTTCTGATCGAGTATGTGGATAGTGAAGGCAATGTTATCGCCGATTTTCCGGGTCGTAAAGTGCGGTCATGGCCGCCAAATGTTGGTGGCACTGCCAGTTGCACCAGTGCATATGAATTACTGGACGAAATGCGTGAAATTACAGCGAAATATTTCAAAGCTTGCAACTTTACAGGTATGGGTGGAATGGAGTTTAAACGGGATAGTCGAAGTGGTGAGCTATTGATAATCGAACCTACTGTCGCACGAACCGATCTTCAACATGAAGTGGCGATGATACACGGGATTAACCTAGTTTATGCCCAGTACTGCGCCGAAACAGGAGAACCTTTTACAAGTATCGAACCGGGTCCACAAAAAATATGGACTGTTGAGACTCTAACCCGGTATTCCCGCGAAACGGCTAATACGCCAGAACAAGACGACCTCGAGAGCTCTTATCCCGCTGTGGATGCGATAAAAAGAATTTCTGACCCTTTACCATTTGTATATAATTTATGGGATAGAGTGACGGCTAAGATAAAGCATGTATTAAAAATACAATAAGGACGACAGGTTAGTTTATGAAGGCTTTTATTAAAAAGATGATCCCGGGGAGTGCTCTGCGCAAGTACCACGATTGGGAAAATTTTAAAATGCTATCTCCGGAAGGACAAGCAGAAGTAAAAACAGACAATAAAGAGCCGTTGCCTACCGATCCCGGTAAGTCTGCAACTGTTATCGCGGCCCTCGACTGGATTCTTAGAGCGCAGAAAAATTCAGCAAGTCACGACGGGGGCATTGCTCGTGATTATTCAGTTAAGAATGGCTGGGCAACCTCTTATCCGGAAACGACTGGCTATATTATTCCAACCTTGATCGACTGTGGTCATTATTTTAGCCGCGATGATTATATCAAAAGTGCGAAAATCGCCCTTGATTGGTGTGAGAAGATTCAACTTGAAAGTGGCGCCTTTCAAGGTGGTCGCATTGAAAATGATCCAGTTCCTGTGACTTTCAATACTGGTCAAATTCTTATTGGCCTTGCCGCTGGTGTAAAAGAATTTGATAAATATCATGACGCAATGAACCGGGCCGCACAATGGCTTGTAGATACACAGGATGACGACGGTTGTTGGCGTAAATATTCAACGCCCTTTGCTGAAAAAGGCGAGAAAGCCTATGAAACCCACGTATCATGGGGTCTACTTGAAGCCGCTAAAGTGAGCGGTAATAAGGATTATGGTGACGCTGCAATTAAAAACATCAATTGGGCAATCACTAAACAACTTGAAAATGGTTGGTTTGATGATTGCTGCCTTGATCAGCCAGATCGTCCGCTGACCCATACTTTAGGGTACGTTACCCGAGGCATTATGGAGGGATATTTATATACCCGCGACGAACGATTGCTTCAAAGTGCAATGAAATTTGCTGGCGCTATCACAACACTGGTGAATGATGAAGGATATCTTCCGGGACGCTGGTACAAAGATTGGACGCCCGCAGTATCCTGGGTTTGTCTGACTGGTGCTGTGCAAATTGCCCATTCACTTATGATTATATATAAAGAAACTGGCCATGATAAGTATCTAACCACAGCACAGAAGCTTAATCAGTACGTGAGACGCACCGCTCGCCTGAGTGGTAAAAACGTGGCTATGATTGGCGGCATCAAGGGATCCTATCCAATTGATGGTCTTTATGGCCGCTATGAATATCTTAACTGGGCCGCGAAGTTTTTCGTCGATTCAAATATGCTTGAAGCTGAGATCATGGCAGAAGATTTGCGGGTTTAATTTGTTCTAAATTTAAGATTCTGATAGTGTTCTTGCAACTGCATTGTGCCAACCCTCGTAAAACATTTCGCGGGTGGGGGCGTCCATCTCTGGATTAAACTGCCTCTCTAGTGCCCAGCTTTTCGAAAATCCGTCCTGATCTGGATAGAAACCAGCTCGCATCCCTGCAAGCCATGCAGCACCAAGCGCTGTCGTCTCTGTGATAACGGGTCTATCGATGGATGCGTCCATAATGTCACTTAAGAACTGCATGGTCCAGTCAGATGCCGCCATACCACCATCGACACGAAGGGTTGCGTGAACGGAATGTGGAATATCCTGCTTCATAGCATCAAGAAGATCTCGAGTTTGGTAAGCCACACTTTCAAGGGTAGCACGGGTAATTTCTGCTGGTCCACTGCTGCGGGTGAGACCAAAAAGAGCGCCCCGGCAATCAGGATCCCAGTAGGGAGCGCCAAGACCAGTAAAAGCGGGTACCAGATAAAGTTTATGGTGCTCGTCTGCTTTTTTTGCAAGCGCGTCCGTTTCGCTGGCGTGTTCGATGATGCCCAGACCATCACGGAGCCATTGTACGGCGGCACCAGCAACGAAAATCGACCCTTCCATTGCATATGTAACTTTACCATCCAATTGATAAGCAATGGTGCTGAGAAGGCGATTTTTTGAATGAATTAGCTCATCACCGGTATTAAGTAGGGCAAAACAGCCCGTTCCATAGGTAGATTTCATCATGCCCGGTTTAAAGCAGGCCTGTCCAATGGTCGCCGCTTGCTGATCACCAGCAACACCGAGGATGGGGATATTGCCGCCAAAAAGCGACGTCGTGCCAAAATTGTCTGCACAGTCCATTACTTGCGGCAACATTGCCATCGGTATATGAAAAAGCGCACAGATTTCAGGGTCCCAGCGTCCGTTTTCAATATTATAAAGCATTGTACGGGAAGCGTTGGTCGCATCCGTCTTGTGTGACCTCCCTTCGGTTAGTTTCCAGATTAGATAGCAATCGACAGTACCAAATAAGAGTTTCCCTGCATTGGCCCGATCCCGGGCACCATCAATATGATCCAGTATCCAACGTAATTTGCTTGCGGAAAAATAAGGATCGAGCAATAGTCCCGTTTTCTGGTTGATTGTTTTTTCGAGCCCTTGAGATTTAAGCCGTTCACAGTGTCCCGCAGTGCGTCGGTCCTGCCAGACAATGGCATTGTATATGAGCTCGCCGCTCTCTTTATCCCATACCAAGGTCGTTTCCCGTTGATTGGTAATGCCAATGGCAACAATATCGTCGGGCGTGGCAGAAGCTTTCTTTAATGCATCCTGACATGTTGCCAGTGTGGTGGACCAAATTTCGTCTCCATCATGCTCCACCCAGCCTGATTTTGGGAATATTTGATCAAATTCTTGCTGTGACGCGGCATGCGGTAACATTTCTGCGTCAAATAATATGGCGCGACTTGACGTGGTTCCCTGATCTATAGAAAGAATATATTTCATTATATACCAATATGTTACAAAGTTTGGACACGAGCTTAGAATATTTAAACGTAAAGAGCAATATTGACATACGCGTTATGAAATGTAGGAATAGCCGGGAAGGGACCCCGATAATGAACTATATGTATAAAAGTATCCTGTTAGGTTTTGCAACGATATTGATTTCTGCGTGCAGTGAAAATAATGTACAAACAGATAACAACAGAAATTCCACACTGATTGTTGATGAAATACCGGGCAGGGCGGTCAATGATCCCAATTACCCACCGGGACGGCTTCTGCATCTGGCGGAAAATGGTGACGTAATTTTCGATACTAATATGCTGAAAATGCCATACGATGCCGTGGCAATGTCAGACGGCACTTACTGGGTTAGCTTGATCCGTGAAAATGCGTTATGGCGCATCAACCGCAACAGTGAAGTGGTTGAAGTGCTGTATGTGGGAGTATATCCAACAGCTTTTTCAGTGCTTGCGAATGGAAATATCCTTGTCTCAGGTTGGGACGATGACCATCCGGGTTTTGTCCGCGAATATAATGACGATCATGACATTGTTTGGCAACTTGAGGATTTAAAATGGCCATGGAAAGCACAACGTCTTGAAAACGGTAACACATTGATCGCTGATGCTGGCACCAATCGTGCCTATGAAGTGACACCAGACGGCGCGGAAGTGTGGTCATATGAGGGATTGGCACCAGAAGTAAACGAACTTTTCGACGGCCTTGGCCCCATTTATGTTGAGCGACTTGACAATGGCAATACACTAATATCTGGGCGCGCTGTTAGTAAGATCATTGAAGTGGATAAAGCGGGTATTGTGGTTTGGGAGGTGGGTCAACCACTCATTGACACCCAATATTCGGCAGTTCGGCTTAAAAATGGCAACACACTGATAGCTGATGCCGGTCATAACCGGGTTATAGAAATTACACCGGAAAAAGAAATTGTCTGGGAACAAGGCGGCTTTGGCTATCCTGCAAAAGCGTATCGGGTAGATTAAACGTTAAAGCACACCACCATGTTCAAGCCAGTTGGCTGCATCCGGTGTCATGGCGCGTTTAACGGCAGCGTCATACTGATCAAGTTCATCATCTGTAAGCACACAACGCCAGTGGCCGTTAGTGCCTTTATTCATGAAGTTATCGCCGCCTTTTTTCCAGATATCAGCGGATTCCGGCATGATTTGGTTAAAATTCTTCTTCATTGATCCAAATGAAATGCGTTCAAGGATACCTGGCATCATGTCTTCATCAATTTCAATATCAAGATAGGCAGCGATCCGGCGTATTGCGGCTTCAGGTTCAGAAAGCAGGTCATTGAAATGAACAAAATGAATGTTATCGAGATGGCGATAATTCCACCAACTTTGTAAGTGTGAAAAATGCGACCAGCATGGATAGCCATCACTTTCCCAGTCGAACCAGCTATGGCTGATCCAGTCGCTGAAAAAGTCATGTATGTCGGTATAATCCAGTTTAAACTCACGACCATACTCGTTAGCTTTTGCGGTAAAATAGCCAGCAATTTCGTCGCTATAATTGCTATGATGATTCCAAAATGACATAAAAACATCCCGGCCATCTCGACACACATAGATATATTTCATTGTCTCGTAATATGGTATGCCGTCAAGTGGCAGATGTGTTTTGATAGCCCGGCGCTGGGTTTGTGCTTCAAGTCCACTGATAATATCATCAATGGGCACCACATCCATATCAAGCCATGGTCCCATGACCGTAACCGGTGCAGGCATATTGCCATCTTGGAATAGCAGATTTGCAACAATCGTCTGCATCCATGTGGTTCCGGCTTTATAAGATGTAGTGATGACAATATCGTCAGGTCGGTGGCTATATTCTTCCCAACGAGCGCCATTGATAATAGGATGACGGTCATATTCCCGCGTCTTCTGTGGTAACGACTTAAACATGAAAACTCCCTCCTACAAGCGTTTTGATATTAAGTCAGCCTACGATCTATTAATTAAGTTGTAAAGCAATAGCTTTTAACTCGTGGATACAGTAGGAGTACGGGAAGGGGATTATAAAAGTGGCTCCCCGAGCAGGACTCGAACCTGCGACAAATAGATTAACAGTCTACTGCTCTACCAACTGAGCTATCGGGGATCATTGATCACTTTTTCACGGCGTGGAGCCGTTTTGGTTGATGTGTTATAGCGTCACTTTTTTGCATTGCCAACAGAAAAGTTCACTTTTTTTGGGTAGATATCAATTCTTCTATATTTTCACACATTATTCGTTAATAAATGCCCAGAATGTAGTTTGAAATAATTTATCTGTTGGTTTATTATTTAGAACATATAATAAAAACCGTATATTTTGCCGAAGCCCATGTTTAAAAAAATAATAAACCTATTTAGATCAAAGTCAGAACCCAAAAAACGAACCCGAAAAATTACAGTTAATTCGAAAGTAGAAAGAGAAAATAAGGGGGCAATATCTAATAATATTAATACGATCAAGCTGGGAAGGCATCTTTTTTGGGGAAAATATCCCCATTATCCGGAAATGGGTTCAATCTACCGTTCACTTATGCAAAAACTGAAAATTGACACTCTGCGCACGATTAAGGTTTATGAACCGATGTGCGGAAATGATATGTGTGTCATTGCCAGTGGGAGTGGACCCAATATTGATTATTTTTGCGATGATGAACACGCTGATATTATCCTCAGAAATGTTAAGAAATTCGCACTTGAGAAAAAGATCGACCGTATGACTGCAGCAGCAGTAATTTCTGATTCAATTGAGTATCATTCACATGTGTTTTCTTTTTATGCCAAGGAAGTTAATGAACACCAGATGGATTGGCAAACACTCGGCGAAACGACATTACCGGGTGGATATGTATTTATCACGCGTTTGATAGACGCAAGCGCAACAAGTAAGCACAAACCATCCGATAAGCTCGATGATACCGTTGAATTTTATTATTATCTAGAAGTCGATCACACATCGCATTGGAAGAACGTTTTAGAATCCACGTTCAAAAATATTACCGAAGTTGATCCTAAAAAATTGGCTAGTCAAAATAAAGACGTAACTACCGAATTTAAAAACGAGGTCGTTAAATGCGTTAGCTTGCTAAAGTCTTTGAAGTCAGGTGATAGAAAGATTGTAACCACGATCTATAAACATGATGAAGTAGATTAGTGCAATCTAGGTGTTAAGCGAAATTGCAACCTAATTTTTTACCATAATATATATTATGCGAATTATATGCGGATTAATTCGTTGATATTAATACGC
>CAXBLS010000057.1:0-19897 GCA_963976585.1 uncultured Kordiimonadaceae bacterium | reverse complement strand
AATTAATCACATATAGAATTTTCAGGCAAGAAGGATTAAACGTCTACTTTGGGTCGTTAGCGGACACTAAATAGTAGTTTTGCATTGATCTATGAATTAACAAAATATTTGGAATTTGTATTTAAGCTGTTTACTAGGGTTTTTCGTGTATCTTTAAACTTTAAGCTCAGTTTTAGATTGCGCTGTAAATACAGTAGGGGAGGAATTAACTTGCGTCTACTGATCACCATGATTTTATTTCTTTGTTGGAGCGTAACTGCGCATGCCTGTCGATTGACAAGGGCGCTGACAACTGACGAGATGGCAATGGCCCAGACTGTCTTCCTAGGTACTGTTATTAAATATCATAAACCCCAAAAATCAGAACGCCGCCTGAGTTTGTATACTCCCTCAACAATTACGTTTGAAGTACAGGAGGTTCTTTCGGGACGTATGGTCGCTAAACAAATCACACTTAACTGGTATCCAAACTGGAATGTAGCTCATCCGGACAGTTTGGACGCGTTTATACGAGCATATGGTACGCTGACAAGAATTGGAATTGTTTACCCTGAAACATTTCCAGAGGACAGTAACATTCCTTCAATCTTGAGCCCTAAAGAATCAGCCCATCTCGTGATCATTAGAGGTGCATGCTCCACCCCTTTTCTATACCCCGCAAATGAAAAAAGCACAATCCGCTGAAGATTTTCTAAAGTACCAGATGTTATTTCCTTGAGTTGACAGATAATAACGAATGTCCGCTTTGGGTCGTTAGCGGTCATTCAGAAACGTTCAAAAACAGTCCTATGCACCACAGATTACTACAATTTATAACTTTTATATACCTTCTTGGAAGCTCAATCTAGTTTGGCTCTGTCCCCGTTACAAGCATTCGAAGGCCGAGTACAGGCTGTATGGAGAAATCTAGTCGACTTAAGATAAAAAAGTGGTGCCGCTAGAGAGAAGTGAGCTTTCACCTATTCAATATCTTCGACTTCGCTACTCGTCCCATGCACCCGCGCGGCGAGAGCGGCGTTCATAAACATATCGATATCGCCGTCTAGCACTTTATCGGGCTGGCCGCTTTCCACGCCTGTGCGTAAGTCTTTGACCATCTGGTAGGGTTGGAGAACGTAAGACCTTATTTGATGACCCCAGCCTATATCCGTCTTGGCATCGTGCTCCGCATGGGCTTCTTCTTCCCGGCGCTGTAGCTCAGCTTCATAAAGGCGCGCTTTAAGCATATTCATGGCCGTTGCCCGGTTTTTATGTTGTGAACGGTCATTTTGACACTGGACAACGATATTGGTGGGAACATGGGTGATGCGCACGGCACTATCGGTGGTGTTGACATGCTGTCCGCCCGCCCCTGACGCGCGGTAGGTATCGATCCGTAGATCGCTTTCATTGACATCAACTTCAAAGTCATCATCGATCACCGGATAGACCCAGACACTTGCGAAACTGGTATGGCGTTTGGCGTTGCTGTCAAATGGCGAAATGCGCACAAGGCGGTGAACGCCACTTTCGGTTTTAAGCCAGCCATAGGCGTTTTCGCCTTTAATTTCGATGGTTGCTGATTTAATCCCGGCTTCTTCGCCGTTATGCATTTCCATCACGTTGACCTTGCAGCCGTGGGCATTGGCCCACCGTGTATACATCCGCAGCAACATATTGGCCCAATCCTGACTTTCGGTGCCACCTGCCCCTGAATTGATCTCCAGATACGCGTGATTAGCGTCCGCCTCCCCACTCAGCAGGGTTTGAAGTTCCAGCTCACCTGCTTTTTCAGTCAGTTTTTCAATGGCCGCTTCGGCTTCGGCGACAATCTCATCGTCGTCTTCCATTTCACCAAGTTCAATAAGCTCGACATTATCATCAAGCTCACCCTGAACGTCGTTGCACAGGGTTATGGCCTGCTCAAGTTTAGTACGCTCTTTCATGAGCGCCTGAGCAGTTGTCGGATTATCCCAGAGGGTTGGATCTTCTGAAAGTGCGGTTAGCTCCGCGTAGCGGTCAAGGGCAACTTCCCAGTCAAAGATGCCTCCTCAGCAGTGCAAGGGACTGCTTGATTTTATCAACAGAATTTTGGATTTCAGCTTTCATGACTTAAGACCAGTTTTTTATTATTAGTATATGCCGCCAGTACCTGTTCGCAGCTTGGTCTTTGTTTGCACCAGCGAATTAAATCCGTCAAGCACTTGTTGGTCTTTATTTGGAAACGACCCCTGTCTGAATGCTTCAAGGATTGTGTTTTTTGCACCGGCAGTGGCAAGCAGCCCTGTCACGGGATCAACACGCACCAGACGCACGCCTTCCGGAATACGAAACGGGATCGGATTTTCGTCGCGAAGAGCTTCGGCCATAAAATCACGGAAAATTGGAACCGCGACCGATGACCCCTCTTCGCCGCGCCCAAGAGAGCGAGGCGCATCAAAACCGACAAATACACCAACGACCAGATCCGGTGAGAAGCCGACAAACCAAGTGTCAAAGCTTTCATCGGTAGTGCCCGTTTTTCCGGCAAGCGGGCGACGAAGCGCACGGATGCGAACCCCGGTACCACGCTGAACCACGCCTTCCATCATTGAGACGAGCTGATAAGCTGTGACTTGATCAAGAACATCGTCACGCACGTCAGGAAGTTCTGGTTCAGGCTGGTAATTCCAGCCATCAGCTGCGCAAGTATCGCAAACCCGGTTATCATGTTTAAATATTGTTTTGCCGTTTCTGTCCTGAATGCGGTCAATCAGGGTCGGCTCAATTTTTTTGCCACCATTTACAATCATTCCGTAAGCTGACGTTAGGTCCAGCAGGGTTGTTTCCCCTGCTCCCAACGACATAGAAAGAAGATCAGGCATGTCTTTGGTGATATTAAAACGGTCTGCCACTTCAACCACTTTTTCCATCTTAAGGTTTTGTGCAAGCCTTACTGTCATCAGGTTACGGGATTTTTCAATACCGAGACGCAGTGTAGATGGACCGTAAAATTTTGAACTTGAGTTGCGTGGTTTCCATTTTCCATTGCCAAAACCCTGATCAATCACGAAAGGGGCGTCGAGCACAAGACTGGACGGGGTAAAACCATTGTCAAGTGCGACGCTGTAGACGAATGGTTTAAACGCACTGCCCGGCTGACGCTTGGCTTGCGAGGCACGGTTATATTCACTGCGTCTGAAATCAAAACCCCCAACCATCGCAAGAACGCGGCCTGTGTGCGGATCAAGTGCGACCAGTGAGCCGTTAATTTCGGGAATTTGACGAAGACCATATGCGGTCCCAATCGTTTCTCCCTCAACCCCAACTTTTTCAACAGCAATAATATCGCCTTGGGTCAACACTTCAGCCATGGATTTAACCGATGGACCGCGACGCTCACCGAAAAGCCATTTTCGCGCCCATGTGACCTCTTCCATACTGATGGTTTCAACCGGAAGTCCTTCAAAGGTCACACTTGAACTTATCGCTTCTTTAGTTGCAATAACGGCTATTTCGTCCCTCACTTCGAGCACCACCGCGTGACGCCAGCTATCAATGCCGAGCGGTGTGTTAATCTTTAGAAACTCTTCTTTCCAGGTCTCGTAGGGTGCCGCAAATAAATCCATGTTGCCGATCGGTCCGCGCCAGCCATGACGTTGATCATAAACCACGAGACCGTTTTTAAGTTCGCGCTCGGCAATCGATTGAAGACGCGGAGAAAGAGATGTTCGTACAGCGAGACCACCGCCATAAAGTTCATCATCACCATATGTTTTTTTAAGTTCGCGCCTCACATCTTCGGCGAAATAATCTGCCTGGAAAGTACGCGCCTGGCCGGATGTCACAGCGACCAGTGGATTTGCCCTTGCAGTATCGCGCTCTTCTTCACTGATATAGCCCTCAATTTCCATTCGGCCAAGAACCCAGTTGCGGCGTCCTACCGCAGCATCGTGACGGCGTACAGGATGGTAATTGCTCGGCCCTTTGGGAACTGCCGCCAGATAGGCGATTTCCTCAACTGCCAGCTCATCAAGCGATTTTCCAAAATAATTTAGCGCCGCGGCGGCAACACCGTAGGAATTTTGACCAAGGTAAATCTCATTGAGATAAAGTTCTAATATCTGATCTTTACTGAATGCCTGCTCAATCCTATAGGAAAGTATAGCTTCCTTTATTTTTCGCTCTAGGGCCACTTCACCGCTAAGCAGAAAGTTTTTTGCCACTTGCTGGGTAATGGTCGAAGCCCCAACCGGGCGTCTGCCGGTGATAACATTTTTAACATTAACAAGAACGGCCCTGACAAGCCCCTTAAAGTCAATACCGATGTGGGTATAAAAATTCTGATCTTCAGCAGAAAGAAATGCTTGAATGACTTTTGGCGGAATCGCGGAGATCGGTACAAATAATCTTTTTTCACGCGCATATTCTTTGATCAGACTTCCATCACCAGCATAGACGCGGGAAACCACTGGCGGCTCATAATTGGCAAGCTGCTTATAATCCGGCAAGTCGCGCCCATAAGAATATAAAATATAAAGAGTGCCAAGAACGGCAAAGATACCCGAAACAAGGGTAAATACCACAAGACCACCAAGTATATTTTTCCACTTTTTAGACAGTTTAATCACCTATCTACCCGTTCATTTTCTAATCGACATTAATTTAGGCGCAAATTATGACATACTTAAGGCACAATCAAGTTAATTTATACTAGAACTTTAGTTATTTTCTGCACCCTTGAGCTTACACTACTGAAATGAGGAGCGTCGCTCCAGCAAAGCCAAAAATAATAGTGAAGGCTGCTTCAGCAAATCGACTATAGCGCATATAAATTTCACTTATTTTCTTTGCGGAAAATAAATATGCATTAGCGCCATACACAAATATGCCGATAAGCACACAACCACCGACGATATAAAACGGTGCTAACTCGGGTGAACTTGCCTTTAATCCCAATGTAATAAGCGCTATCCACCCCAACATTGCCTCTGGATTTGACATGTGAATAAGGTAGCCTTTTATGAAAGAAAGCCGTTTTACAGGCTGCTTTGATAGGTTTGTATTTTTGCGTGAATTAAGCATTCTATTAAATGCCTTAACGGCGAGATATAAAAGATAAACACCACCGAAAACTTTGATAAAGCCCACAGCATTTGGCTCTGCCGCCAAAAACGCTGAAACCCCGATAGACGCCAACGTCCCCCATGTCACCGCCCCACAAACAACCCCTAACATGACAAGGAAACCATTTCTGCGACCGAATGTCATCGACGAGTTCATTATCGCGAAGCTAGATGGTCCAGGACTAATAATAATCATGAAACTTGCAGTATACACGAGAACCAATGTTGGCAAATAATCTATAGACACATCCTATGAAAATGTCAGTTAAAAGCAAAATTCTTTGCGAAATATTTGTCGGTGGCGTTAAGAATTGCACGACCAATCTTGTCGTGAGTTTCTTTTTGCATCAATAATTTTGCGTCCGTACTGTTGGTAAGATATCCCATCTCAATAAGCACAGACGGAACATCTATTCCCTTGAGGACAGCAAAAGCCGCCGAACGAAGACTTCTTTTACGTACCGTAACAGCTTTTTTAAGCTCCGGCGCCAGTTCACTGGCGAAACGGTTTGATAAATTCATGGTTTCCTGCTTGACCAGATCAATCAGAATATTCTGGACGATATTAGTCTCGTCACCAAGATCCACGCCGGCTATAACATCGGCCTTATTCTCTCTCGCAGCGAGCATGGCCGCCTCGCGGTCCGATGCTTTTTCGGTCAGCGTATAGATAGTTGCGCCACGAACGCTGGAACTGGTAAAGGCATCAGCATGGATTGATATAAATAAATCAGCATTATTTCTGTGCGCAATCAGGCTTCTTTCGCGTAGCTTAAGGAAAATATCCCGATCCCGGGTCATGATCACTTTATAGCGTCCTGATGCTTCAAGTATCTTCTTAATATTACGCGCCGCAGAAATGGTGACATTCTTTTCGGAAATGCCGTTTACTTTTACACCGCCAAGATTGCCGGGATCATGACCGCCGTGTCCAGGATCAATAACGATTACTTTCTTACCGCTGGTGGGAATATTGGCTGGTCTCCGAGCGTTATTTGCCATTTGCGCTCGCGCTGCTGGCTTAGAGACACTGCTGGCAAACTGCGCCTGTGATATTTTGTTAAAATCAAATACCAAGCGGTCCGGCTTGCCAGATTTTCCTTTGATAACAAATGAATTGGCGATTTTTACCGGACTTTTAAGATCAAGAACAAGCCGCGATGTACCAGGCATATAAAGGCCGTAGCGGTAATTTTTGATCAGCCCCTGCCCCGATGCGCCACCCGGCCCAATTCTCCAAGTTACTTCATCAAGGTCTATAACAACCCGATTTGGATTGGCTAAACTAAAGGTGCGAAAGGCAGTATTTCCATTTATTTCCAGAACAAAACGGGTGGTATTGTCATCTCCACCCATTCGCACAGCGGTAATTTCAGGTGGAGCCGCAGACAGATCACCTATCGATATGAGTAGGAACATCATAAAGAAAAGGAGGTTTTTTACTGACCTATTGAGGCTTCTAAGCACCTGAAATATCCTAATTTTCATTACAAACCACTGTCTAAACTCTATTATATGAACAACTGTTATAGTATATAGTTAACATATCTATAATAAATTAATGATTTCAAAAAGTATTTTTTAATTTATTTAATGCTTTTGGGTTGTTTATATTACACTTGTTCACTATGTTATGTACAAGTCATATGAATAGGCGCAGTTCGTGTTGAAAATATGATGCCAAGAATAACGTCAACATTTGATGTTATAAATAGGCACAGAATTATAGAATAAAAATAATAATAAAGAATATCATTCGAGCAAAATGCTTGATACAGAAAATTATGAATTTACGCATCAAAAGCAGCAAGAGTAGTCAGGAACCTTTAAAGGAAAACTCCTTTGAAGACGAAAACTCCATTGAAGAATATAACAATATTGTTCTCTTTCCTAAGTCTTTAGATGCATCACCCAAGAATAACTTACAAACAACAAATCAAAAACCTGCACGCTTTGTGGTCGCAAATGACCAGTTAAGCTCGAGCGGTTTTTTGAATGGAGAAAATTTTAATGTCAATACGTATGTTGATCGACGCCTCCCACCAGGAAGAGACCCGTGTGGCCATCGTCGACGGAAATCGAGTGGAGGACTTCGACTATGAAAGTTCTGCGAGAAAACAACTTAAAGGTAGCATCTATCTAGCAAAAGTGACCCGTGTCGAACCTTCCCTGCAAGCAGCTTTTGTGGATTACGGAGGAAATCGTCATGGCTTTCTAGCCTTTAGTGAAATTCATCCTGATTATTATCAGATTCCCGTTGCTGACCGCGAAGCACTTATCGCGCAGGAAGCCGCAGCCAATGTTGATCTTTTGGAAGATGAAGAGACAGAAGACGAAAAGCCGAAGAAAAAAAGAAGACGGACACGCCGCCAAAAAAGCGAAACGGAACAGACCGCTTCTGAAAAAGACGTAAAGGTAGAAGACGTCAATTCTGAAGACAATGGTGAGAAAGCAGAGAAAGCTGAAGAAAGCGCTAATGCTGAGGACAGTGCTGAAAAAACTGAAAATTCAGAAGAAAAAGCTGCTGATACTGAGGAAACAGAAACGAAAAAGCCCAGACGTAGAAAGCCCAGAACCAAAGCTGAAACAACCAAAACTGACGAGGTCATCGTTGATGATCCCGACCAGGCGGAAGATAACGACGATGCTTCGGACGAAGATGTAGACGATGATGACGCCAATGATGAAGACGGAGACGATACCGAGGACACAGACACTTCCAGCTCTGAAGAAGACGAAGAAGAACGTTTACGTATCAGAATGGCAAAGCGCCTACGTTATAAATATAAAATCCAGGAAGTTATCAAGAAAAATCAAATTATTCTGGTCCAAGTGGTAAAAGAAGAACGCGGTAACAAGGGTGCGGCACTTACTACATATTTATCCCTACCGGGACGCTACTGCGTACTTATGCCAAATACTCTTCACGGTGGTGGTGTAAGCCGCAAAATTGCCAATGTAAAAGACAGAAAAAAACTCAAAAATGTTCTTTCGAGCCTGAACATGCCAAAAGGTCACGCCTGTATCATCCGTACTGCAGGAAGCGACCGTACGAAGGCAGAAATTAGTCGTGACTACGACTACTTAAAAAGAATGTGGGAAGCGATCCGTGAGCTAACACTAAAATCAATTGCCCCGTCGCAGATTTACGAAGAAGGCAATTTGATTAAGCGTAGCATTCGTGATTTATATACTCGAGATGTAAGTGAAATTCTTGTGGAGGGCGAGAGTGGCTTCAAAACCGCTAAGAACTTTATGAATATGCTTATGCCGAGCCACGCTAAAAAAGTTCATCATTATGAGGACCAGATCCCATTATTTCAACGTTATCAGGTCGAAACTCATCTCGATTCCATGTATAGCCCAACGGCGCAGCTAAAATCCGGTGGTTATATTGTGATCAACCCAACCGAAGCACTGGTTTCCATCGATGTGAACTCGGGACGCGCTACCAAAGAACATAATATTGAGGAAACAGCCTTAAAAACCAATCTTGAAGCGGCCGAAGAAGTGGCACGACAATTAAAACTTCGCGATATGGCTGGACTTGTGGTGATTGATTTCATCGATATGGAAGATAATCGTAATAACCGCGCTGTTGAGCGAAAAATGAAAGCCTGTCTGAAAGCTGATCGCGCTCGTATACAGGTTGGCCGGATCAGTTCTTTTGGTCTGATGGAAATGTCCCGCCAGCGCCTTCGGGTCGGCGTTCTTGAATCCAGTACCACAGCCTGCCCGCACTGCGAAGGAAGTGGACTACTGAGAACTGTTGAATCGCAAAGTCTTCATATTCTTCGCCTCATTGAAGAAGAGGGTATTCGTGCAAAGAATTCTCGTTTTACCGTTTTCCTTCCGTCAAAGGTCGCAGTTTATATTCTCAACAACAAACGAAATAACCTAACCGATCTTGAACAGCGCTATGATTTTAGCGTAGCCATTGATATTGATGAAGACCTTACCGCTTCAGCCTACCGCATGGACAAGTCAGGAAAACCATCAAAAACATCACAAATGAGGAAAGATTCCTTAAAGCTCGGTCGAGACGTCAATACACTCATTGATGTGACCGAAGAAGATGTATCACCGAGCGAAGACAATAAAGACCGACCTAAGCGTCGCAGAAGAAGAAGGCGCGGTCAGCAAAACAGACCAAATAACACTCAAACTGATCAGGTGGAACAATCTGATAAAAGTGACGAAGAAACCACTGCTGACAATCAGGACCGCCAGCACCGCAAACGCCGCCCAAGACGTGGAAAACGCCGTGACGAGGAAAATACCGCCAAAGAAGCTTCAAATATTGAAAACGAGGCAACATCAGTTGAGACGCAATCATCCGAAGCCCCGATTGAGAAGAACGATGCGCCTTCTGATGAAAAACCAAAACGCAGGCCACGCCGTCCTCGTAAGCCACGTACACAGCCTGATGAGTCAGTAGTAGCAACGGAACAGGCCCAGAGTCAGGAGCCAAAGGTAGAAGAAGAAAAGGCTGAAAAGCCAAAACGGACGAGGAAGCCACGGGCAGCCAAAAAAGAAACAGAAGAGGTTAAGGCGAACCCGACCCCCGAGGAAAAATCTGAAGAAAAACCAAAGAGAGCGCCGCGAAAACGGGCTCCCAAAAAAGAGCCTGAGACAGAAGCGGTGACGAAAAGCGAAGATGCAAAGGCAGATACGGCGGAGCCCGTCGAACCCAAGCCAAAGAAAAAAGGCTGGTGGTCCAGATAGTCGATCAAATTATTAAAGCCCGATTTATTCTGATCGGGCTTTATTTTTGTCACATTGTTGCTCTAAAGTACCATTCATACTTCATTCAGGGAGAATGAGTTTAAATTAAACGTGATTTGACGAAACTATCGGTAAAGCATAAACTCGGACAATGTATAAGAAATTGATTAAAAACATCTTTTTAAAAATTCTGGTCGTGATCCTGACTTATAGCTTCACTATGGCCAATGTCGCCTATGCGCAGGGGCGAGGTTTATCAATATTGCGTGATGCAGAAATCGAACAAATCATTCGAGATATTACGGAACCCATTTTTATCGCAGCAGATCTTGATGAAAAAGCAGTTGACACCTACCTCCTGAATGACAGCACCATTAACGCGTTCGTCATGGGCGGACAGAATGTATTTCTAAATTCGGGACTTCTTTTAAAAGCTGAAAATGTAAATCAGGTTATCGGTGTCGTCGCTCATGAAACAGGTCATATTACAGGTGGTCACTTGACACGCTTTAACGAAGGCCTGTCAAAATTGGCAACCTATAGCTTGATGGGCGTACTTCTTGGCGCTGTGGCAATGGCTGCGGGGTCGGCCGATGCCGGAATAGCCCTCATGATGGGCGGTCAGCATGTCGGTTACCGTAAACTCCTTAGTTTTAGTCGCACGCAGGAATCCGCCGCTGACCAGGCAGGCCTGACACTTTTGGAAAAAAGCGGTCAATCAGGAAGAGGTATGATAGAATTTTTTGAAATTCTTGGTGACCAGGATTTGGTGCCTGAAAAATACCGCGATCCTTACGCCAGCACTCATCCTATCACTTCGCAACGTATCGAACGCGTACGCGATCGGGTTCAGGAATCCCCTTATTACGATGCCGAGACAGATCCTGAACTGGAAGCGAAATTCTTGCGTCTACAAGCAAAATTGTTTGGCTACATCAAACCTCTTCACGCGACTTTGGTGAGATATCCACTTTCTGATCAGTCCGCCAATGCACGCTATGCCCGCACATTCGGTTACCAACAAAGTCATCGGATCAAAGAGGCGCTCGCTGAAATCGACACATTGATTGCGGAAGAGCCGGAAAATCCGTTTTATTATGAAACCAAAGGACAAATTTTATTTGAGGATGGCCGTGTGATAGAATCTCTACTGCCCTACCAAAAGGCAGTCGAATTTTTGCCAGATTCTACACTGCTACGCATGTCCTATGCCCGCACATTGATCAGCTCTGAAGATGATCAATATCTTGATGAAGCTATTAAAAATCTTGAACTCGCACTCAAGGCAGAGCCTGATGATAGTTTTGGTTGGAAACAGGCGTCCATAGCCTATCACCGCAAAAATGATGAAGCGATGACACATTACTCCACCGCGCAACATTTTTTACTGTCTGGTAATATCAGGGGTGCTATGGTAAATGCTAAGAAAGCTGTTGATATGCTTCCAAAGGATTCGCCTCACTGGATCAAAGCGCAGGATATTATGATGGTAACTCAATCCAATTTAAGTGATGCTCAGAAGAAAAAACAGGAAGAGCAGCAAGAAGAAAAAAAAGAACAACGCAAAAAAGAAAGACAAAGAGGTTAGGGTATGAGATTTCCAAAATTAGTAGCAGCACTTGCCATCGTACTGGTATCGGCGGGCCTGTTTTCATTATTTGGAAACGCGCAGCAAAGTGGAAAGGGCTTTAATAGCGAGCAAAAAGACGCAATTAACGCTATGATCCGAGAGTATATTCTGGAAAATCCAGAGATTATACCCGAAGCAGTTGAGGTGTTGCGAAGCCGTCAAAATGCCAGCCGACTTATGGAAAGTCAGGATCTTCTTTATGATGATGGTTATAGTTTTGTTGCTGGCAATAAAGATGGTGACGTCACATTGGTCGAATTTTACGATTATAACTGTGGCTACTGCAAACAGGTTCCGGGCGTTTTGGCCCGCCTGATCGATGAAGATAAAAACCTTAAAATTATATTCAAGGAACTGCCGATTCTCGCAGAATCATCACAGTTCGCATCCGTTGCCGCCATGGCATCCATGAAGCAGGGCAAATTCGTAGATTTTCACAATGCCATGATGAAAAACAAACGCGCCCTCACTGAAGATTTAATCCTTAAAATTGCCCGCGATAGCGGTGTCGACGAAGACCGGCTTCTTGTCGATATGGCGGACCCGGAAATTGAAGCCAACATCATGAAAACCAAATACCTTGTTCAAAATATTGGCATTTCCGGAACACCGGGCTTTGTGATCGGCGATCAAATCATCCCTGGTTTTATTCCTTATGAAAGACTTAAGGGAATAATTGCAAAGCAGCGCGAAACGCAAAATATGTAATTTTCTAATACTTGATAATTTATTCAGAAAACCGGGCTTCACAGTCCAGTTTTTTCGTGTCATAAGTGCTTTTTTACTTAAATTAATTTTCTTATCTGGAGCATTCAATTATGGCAACCAAGCATCAGACTAAAGTCCTAATTATAGGATCCGGCCCCGCAGGATATACGGCAGCAATTTATGCCGCACGTGCGAACCTCAAACCAATTATTGTTCAGGGTATGGAACCGGGCGGCCAGCTTACGATCACAACGGATGTGGAAAATTATCCCGGATTTGCCGAAGCCGTTCAAGGTCCGTGGTTGATGGAACAAATGAAAGCACAAGCTGAAAATGTTGAAACCACCATCATTACCGATTTTATCACCAATGTTGATTTCTCGTCCCGTCCCTTCGTCTGTAAAGGCGACAGCGGTGACACCTATATTGGTGAGACCGTTGTAATCGCCACGGGCGCACAGGCCAAATGGCTAGGTCTGCCGTCAGAAGACAAATTTCAGGGTAGAGGCGTTTCCGCCTGCGCAACATGCGATGGTTTCTTTTACCGCGGCAAGGATGTGATCGTCGTTGGCGGCGGCAATACGGCCGTTGAGGAAGCGATATTCCTGACCAATTTTGCATCAAAAGTCACCCTGATCCACAGACGTGATGAGCTAAGATCAGAAAAAATCCTTCAAGACCGTCTTTTTGCTAATGAAAAAATCGAATGTGTCTGGGATAGCCAACTTGAAGAAATTCTTGGCGAAGAAGGTCCTATGGGCGGCGTCACCGGGGTACGCATAAAAAATGTTAAAACCGGCGATCAAAGCGAAATAAATGCCCACGGTGTCTTTATTGCCATTGGTCACGCGCCATCAACGTCCCTATTCACTGGCAAGGTGGATATCAATGATCGCGGCTATATTAACACCGCGCCTGACAGCACAGGAACCAATGTCCCTGGTGTTTACGCCGCTGGTGATGTCACCGATGAAAAATACCGTCAAGCAGTGACTGCGGCAGGCATGGGTTGCATGGCCGCGCTGGAAGCTGAACGTTTCATTGCGGAAAACGAATAACCATATTAAGATGAAATATGGATTGGGATAAATTACGCATTTTTCACATTGTCGCCAGCGCCGGTAGTTTTACCCACGCTGGCGAAACGCTTGGTCTCAGCCAATCTGCTGTCAGCCGCCAAATCCGCACACTTGAAGACAGCCTTCAAACGTCTCTGTTTAACCGCCACGCCCGCGGGCTTATCCTCACTGATGAGGGCGAGACTTTGTATGAGACCACCAAAGACGTCTATTCGAAAATCCATGTGACTGAACAAAAGCTCCTTGAGGGTACCGCAACACCGCGCGGTAATTTGCGAATTACCACAACCAATTCCTTCGGAACCACGTGGATGATGCACAACATCAAAAAATTTATTGATAAATATCCGGAAATTCACGTCCAGATGCTCGTCGGCGACAAAGACTATGATCTACTAACCCGCGAAGCAGATGTGGCGATCCGCTTTCATCCGACCCAACATCTTGACCTCATCCAAAAACAGGTGAGCACTTTTCACTATAACCTTTATGCCTCACCACGTTATCTCAACGAATATGGCCGTCCGCAAAAGCCGGAAGACCTAGATGAGCATAGACTTATTACATATGGCGACCTTACCAAAAGTCCGATTCGTAACATCGACTGGATTTTGGACGTTGGCGCCACTAAGAAACGCAAACCAATTCTCGAAGTCAACAATATCTCCGGTATGCTTCAGGCGGTTAAGTCCGGCATCGGCATAGGGGCTCTACCCGATTATCTAGTGCAAGGATCAACCAATATTTTACGGGTTTTAGAGAATTCAGAAGCACATGAATTCCCAGCTTATTTCGTTTATACTCAAGAGCTTAGAAAGACAAAACGCATTGCAGCTTTCAAGGAATTTATTATCGAAGAATTCAAAAAGTCGAGGTTCTAAAAAGATTATAATCCTATGGTTTTAATTGGCGGTGAGCTATGCAGTTTTTGCATGGCAGCAACAACATATAAGTCAGTACTCATTTCAAAACCAATCAGCTATAACTTTACTCAGATGTTGAGAAACATCGCTGAATAATTCTTTAATTATTTCAGTTTGTGATGGTGCCGCATCCTCCCCCTTTTCGGCCCATCACCAGTTTCATAATCTCCCCAAGATATGAAACCTCCCTATATTTTGTGAACTTGCCGGGTCTTTATGACCCGGCATTTTTTTTATGAAACATGTTTGAGTATTTCACTCATATCGTCAAACACCAGACCACCCGCTTTTCGGAGTTTTTCGCAGTCACCGCGCACAGAGTAAGCAATGACCTCCATTCCGGCAGCAACGGCGCCCTGAACGCCAGGAACACTATCTTCGATCACAAGGCACTTTGCGGGTTCAACACCCATATGATCGGCGGCATAGACGTATAAATCCGGGTAAGGCTTGCCACGGGCCACTTGTGATGAGTTAAAAATATGATCGCCAAAATAATGGCGCAGGTTAGTTAGCCCTAAAGTTAAGTCCATTTTTTCAAAACTGCCGCTAGACGCCACGCAGATATCGGTGCCACGTTTTTTGAACGCCTTGATCAACGTTTCAACGCCCGCAACTGCTTTCAGGTTTTCTTCAAAGGCGGCAAATGTTTTTATCTGAAGCTGGTCTAGAAAATCTTCAGGTAATTTCCGACCGAGTAATTCTTCAGATATGGAAACAACTGCGGGCATAGAGCGGCCGACATAGGTTGCGACCACCTGATCAACCGTCATTTCCAAACCATGCTCTGCGAGCGCGTCACGTAGCAGCGGGTTTGCCACCGCCTCGCTATCCACAAGAACGCCATCGCAATCAAATATGATCAAGTCATAGTTCAAGAGAGCGCTTCACAAGCTTTTTTGATACGCTCGCAGGCTTCAATCAACACGTCGGACGATGTGGCATAAGAAATACGAAAATGTGGGGACAGGCCAAAAGCTTCCCCGTGGACGACAGCAACGCCAACACTTTCGAGCAAGTAAGTGCTCACATCCAAATCGCTTTCGATCACTTTGCCGTCTGGCGTGGTTTTACCGATTAGCCCGGCGCAGCTCGGATAAACATAAAAGGCTCCTTCTGGTGTCGGGCAGGAAAGCCCAGGCACGTCGTTAATCATGGAAACCACCATATCACGACGTTTTTGAAATTCTGTGGCGCGCTCTTTAAGATATTCTTGAGGACCGCTGAGGGCGGCAATTGAAGCAAATTGCGATATGGAACAAGGGTTTGAAGTGCTTTGTGACTGTACTTTACGCATGGCATTGATAAGCTCAACCGGACCACCGGCGAAACCAATGCGCCATCCGGTCATTGCATACGCTTTGGCAACACCGTTCATGGTCAGTGTTCGGTCTTTTAATTTTGGTTCAACCGCGGCTGGTGTGTGAAATTTAAACCCGTCATAGACAATATGCTCATAAATATCATCCGAGAATATCCACACATGTGGATGCTTCAGTATAACGTCGGTCAGCGCCTTCATTTCTTCATATGAGTAAGCCGCCCCGGATGGATTAGACGGTGAATTAAGGATGAGCCATTTGCTATTTGGTGTAATTGCCGCCTCGAGCTGTTCCGCAGTTATTTTAAAACCAGTTTCAATGGACGCTTCAACAAACACCGGGATGCCGCCCGCGAGCAACGTCATATCCGGATAGGAGACCCAGTAAGGGGTCGGGATGATTACTTCATCACCGGGGTTTAAGGTCGCGACAAAGGCGTTGTAAATTGTATGCTTTCCGCCGCAGTTAACGGTGATATTTTCACGACCGTAATCAAGGCCATTATCACGTTTAAACTTTGCACAGATGGCGTCTTTAAGTTCCGGTGTCCCGTCGGCGGCCGTATATTTTGTCTGACCTTCGCGAATTGCCCTTATTCCCGCCTCTTTTACATAGTCGACCGTGTCAAAATCCGGTTCCCCCGCGCCAAGTCCGATAACATCTTTACCGGCCGCGCGAAGCTCCGCCGCTTTACTGGTCACAGCGATTGTTGGGGAAGGTTTAATGCGTCCGAGCGCATCTGCAATAAACGCCATTTTTATATCCATTTTAAGAATTAAGTTAATCCAGTTTTGAAAATTAAGTGATGTTGCAAAATAGTGCAAGAGAGAGATTGCAAAAAGAACAAAATAGCACCATATTAATCTCATGAAACAGGAATATAGCCTTAAATCACCAACAATTTTGCAGCCGCGCGTCTATTATGAGCGCCCGGCCAAGACAGAAGGCGGTATTAAGTTTAAAATCGAATCTGAATTTGAACCAGCTGGTGATCAGCCAAACGCCATTAAATCACTAGTTGAAGGTATAAATGACGGGCTTACCGATCAAGTGCTGCTTGGGGTCACCGGGTCAGGCAAAACATATACGATGGCCAAGATCATTGAGCAAACCCAACGCCCGGCCCTGATCATGGCCCACAACAAAACCCTCGCCGCCCAACTTTACAGCGAGATGAAAAGCTTTTTTCCAAACAATTCAGTCGAATATTTTGTGTCTTACTATGATTATTATCAGCCGGAAGCATACGTGCCCCGCTCGGATACGTTCATAGAAAAAGATGCTAGTATCAATGAAAGTATCGACCGTATGCGCCACGCCGCCACGCGGGCGATCTTTGAACGAGATGATGTGATAATTGTTGCCAGCGTCTCGTGCATTTACGGTATGGGCGCCGCCGAAACTTATCTGCAGATGGCGATACAATTTAATCAGGGCATGCTTTACGATCAACGTAAACTACTGCGTGATCTTGTTGCCCTTCAATATAAACGCAACGATATGTCCTTTACCCGAGGCAGTTTTCGGGTACGCGGGGACGTCATAGAGATTTTCCCAAGTCACTTTGAAGATAGGGCCTGGCGACTTGATTTCTTCGGAGACGAGCTTGAGAAACTAACTCTATTTGATCCGTTAACCGGTGAAAAGGTAGAAGAACTCAGTGCTGTGAAGTTATACGCAAACAGCCACTATGTGACCCCCGGTCCAAGCATGGATCAGGCCATAAAAACTATCAAAGCTGAACTTGAATGGAAATTGAAAGACTACGCCGATAAAGGCATGCTTCTTGAAGCTGCCCGCCTTGAGCAACGCACCAAATTTGATCTTGAGATGCTCACTGCCACTGGCGTCTGCGCTGGCATTGAAAATTACAGTCGACACCTCACTGGCCGAAATCCCGGTGAAGCACCGCCGACGTTATTTGAATACCTCCCTGAAAATATGCTGCTGTTTATGGATGAAAGCCATGTCAGCGTGCCGCAAATCGGCGGCATGTCAAAGGGCGATTATTCCCGCAAAAGCACCCTATCAGAATTTGGCTTCCGTCTGCCAAGCTGTCTTGATAACCGCCCGTTGAAATTTTCCGAGTGGGAATATTTTCGCCCCCAATCCGTTTATGTCTCCGCCACCCCCGGCAAATGGGAGCTGGAACAAACAGGCGGCGAATATGTTGAACAGGTAATCCGCCCAACCGGCCTCACCGATCCACCGGTGGAAATCCGCCCGGTGGAAACACAGGTTGACGATCTTCTCCATGAAGTGCAAGACGTTATTAAGAATGGTCACCGGGTTTTGGTCACAACGCTCACCAAACGTATGGCAGAAGACTTGTCGGAATATATGCATGATAGCGGACTTAAAGTACGTTACATGCATTCGGACATTGATACCTTGGAACGTATTGATATCATTCGCGATCTCCGGCTTGGGGTCTTTGATATACTGATCGGTATTAACCTGCTACGTGAGGGGCTCGATATTCCGGAAACAGGTCTTGTTGCTATCCTCGACGCCGATAAAGAAGGCTTTCTACGCTCTGAAACATCGCTAATCCAAACTATTGGTCGCGCCGCCCGTAATGTAGACAGTAAAGTGATCCTTTACGCGGATAAAGAGACCAACAGCATCCGCGCAGCCATGCGCGAAACTGATCGCCGCCGTGATATTCAGGAAGCCTTCAATAAAGAACATGGCATAACACCATTAAGCATCAAGAAAAAAATCAGTGATGTTATCGGCGATAAGGCTGAAGGTGATCATGTCACGGTGTCTCTTGGCACAGATAGCACCAACAATCTGGTTGGACATAATTTGCGCAGCTATATTGAAGGCCTTGAGAAAACCATGCTCGAAGCCGCCGGCAACCTTGAATTTGAAGAAGCCGCCCGCCTTCGTGATGAGATCAAGCACCTGGAAGAAAAAGAGCTAGGCATTGATTTCGATCCCATGGCCCGCCATAGCGCCCCCGAAGGGCGATCAACCCTCGGTAAACCTGGGACAAGGCAGTATCGTAAAAAACGCGGTACGCCTACGCCCCGAAAATTTTGACCTTAAGTTTTAATCCCCAGCCCATTCACTGAGCAATTGATGATAGATGCGCATGGAGCGCTCCAAATTATCAGCCGGTGTCCGCTCGTTGAGGCCATGAGAGAAATCATCTGAGCTTTTGATGAACGTTCCGGTCAGCGCGTAGGCTGGGATACCAGCAATACGGAAATACATACCGTCCGTTGCCCCCATGGACATTGACGGAACGATGGGAAGTCCTGGAAATTCCGTCTGAACGGCCCGTTCAATGGCACCGAACACGTCGGGATTAAGGGGCGATTCATCAGATTCGTCGACAGGTGCTGCCAATCGCCATTCGAGCTCGTCATTATCAAAGACGGTTATTAGCTCCGCTTTCGTCGCATCGGCTCCTACACCAGGAAAGATGCGGCAATTTACGGTCAGTGTCGCAGATTGCGGCAGCGCATTTTCTGCATGTCCGCCCCGCAGCATGGTTGCAACACAAGTCGTACCGGTAACACCAGCATATTCAGGATAAGACCGCAGTACATTGACCGCTTCCATGTTATTTTTATCTTTGGCAAACGCCGCCATCGCCGCAGCAATTTCCTTGTTTGTTTCAAGGGTCGCACTTTTTTCAAAGTAAGCCCTGGTGAGCGCGCTTTGCATAACCGGCATTTGATGTTCTGAAAGCTTTATAATCGCCCTGCTCAGATCGTAAATGGCATTGTCTGTACGCGGCATTGAACTATGCCCGCCAGGATTTCTTGCCGTTACTTCCCAGGATGCATATGTTTTTTCGGCACTGTTAACGCTATATGAAAACGGTTTTCCGTCTTCACCAAGGCTACCGCCACCACCATCGGCAATAACAGCGAATTCAGCATCGATTTGATCCCGATATTCGGTTGTCATAAGTCGAGTGGTTGCCATAGCAGTTTCTTCATCACCGGAAAAGGCGATAATCATATCGCGACTGGGGATAAACCCTTCTGATTTAAGACGCATAAAGGTCGCGACCAAGGTCACCACATTTAACTTCGTATCAAGTACGCCGCGGCCATAAAACATGCCTTCTTCTTCGATAAGTTCGAACGGGTTTTTCACCCAGTCTTCTGGAAGTGCTTCAACCACATCAAGATGAGACGACAGAATAAATGGCTTCTTTCCTGATCTTCCGTCACCGTGGTACTTCACGATCATGGCAGCGGTATCTTCATGAGGAATGATTGTTATATCATCGTCCGTAAAGCCCGCACTTTTCAGATGATCTGCAAGATAAGTGGCAAATTTCGGTGTTTCATTTCCTTCACCGGTGACTGTGCGCATGGCGATACTGTCTTTAAGCAGCTTATACGCTACATCCTGAAATGGCTCATCGGCCAATGTCGGTTGGATCGCTATAATGCCACCGGCA
>CAXBLS010000056.1:0-20028 GCA_963976585.1 uncultured Kordiimonadaceae bacterium | reverse complement strand
TTTAATTGGCGTGATTTGGATGCTGTCCCAGTCTTGGGCTGTTGCTCCGCTGATTAGTGTTAGGGTAGCAACAGACGCGAGAAGAATTTTTTTCATGATTATGACCTTATATTTTTATTATTTGTTACGCTCTGAACTATAACACAGCGCGACTTTATTTTAAATAGTCCGTGATGCTCCTGAATACATCTTCAAACATTTCAGTGGTTAGTCGTTTGGTATTGGTATTGTAGCGTGAGCAATGATAGCTGTCGATCAGGCTCAGGCCGTTTGAAAGCTGGTGTGTTTTGTTGTGGCCAAATTTAAAAGCCGATTTTTTTTCGCCGTACGTGCCAAGAACAGCGTTGTGTGCAACTAGCCCGAGAGCCAGAATGATGCGGATGGTTGGTAATTTTTCAATCTGTTCAATCAGAAAAGGGCGGCAGTTACTCTCCTCGGCACCGATGGTCTTATTTTGCGGCGGCACACAGCGAACGGCATTAGTAATGATGGCTTTTTTAAGTATTAGGCCATCATCAATACGCGCGTCATATTGTCCTTCGGCAAATCCAAATTTTTGTAGCGTAGGATAAAGCAAATCGCCAGCATAGTCGCCGGTAAAGGGGCGGCCTGTCCTGTTTGCTCCCTTTAGTCCTGGGGCAAGGCCAACAATGAGAAGTTCGGCATCGGACGCACCAAAGGCAGGAACAGGGCCGTTAAAAAAATCGGGAAATTTTTCTTGATTATTTTCTCTAAATTCAACAAGACGGGGACAAAGGGCGCAATCAAGAGGTGCGTTGCCGGGTAGTGCCAGATGGTTTCTGGTGATGAAATCTGAAGGGGTCATTAATCAGGGATGTCCAATCGCGTCAGTGGATCCGCTACGGCCGAAATATTCATTCATGTCCGAGATTTCAATAAAACTGTCCGCCTGACGTCTAAGTTCATCAGCAATCATTGAAGGTTGGGTTTTGGTGCTGCTGACGACGGATACACGCACTCCTTTTCGCTGCACCGCTTCTACCAACCGTCTAAAGTCACCATCGCCGGAAAATAACACCATGTGGTCCACATGCTCTGCCATTCCCATCATATCGATGGCAAGTTCCATATCCATATTGCCCTTGATTTTCTTTTCGCCGTGTGAGTCTGTAAATTCTTTGGTGGGTTTTGTGATCATCGTGAAGCCATTATAATCAAGCCAGTCGACCAGAGGTCTGAGAGGGGAATATTCGGCATCTTCAATCAGTGCCGTATAATAATTTGCGCGTAATAATCTGCTTTGGTCCGCGAAATAACGACGCAGGCGACTGTAGTCAATGTCAAAATTAAGGGCTTTCGCTGTGGCAAATAAATTTGAGCCATCAATAAATATTGCCAACTTTTCGTCGGGATAAAAGAGCATAAAAAATTCCTAAAAAAATAAATAAAATATAGTAGCTTATAACATATCTTGACGTTGGGATAAACCAGATTGCTGAACGAATAAAATTTTATCATGTCATCATTTATCTGGTTTGAAAGTGCGGTATACTGTAGATAGTTATTTTTTAATCAAAACTCAAGAGCGACACTTATATGATATTAATCGGCTTGGGCAGCAATTTGACAACAGATGATTTCGCGTCATCTTCCGAAATTTTGGAGGCGGCGATAGCGGCAATGATGGATCATGATATTGTTGTTTTGGATCGTTCCCGGTTTTATGAGACTGAACCGGTGCCAAAATCTGATCAACCCTGGTATGTTAATGCGGTCATTCGTGTAGAGACCAAGCTTGGCGCTACTGAACTTCTCAAAAAACTGCATGAAATTGAGCATGATCTTGGTCGGACAAGGCGAAAAAGATGGGAGGCGCGGATCATCGATCTAGATTTGCTGTGTTTTCGCGATGAGATACACCCAAGCGCAGAAAAGTGGGCGGACGTTGCGGCTGAGCTTTCGCCGGACGGTGCGGTTATTCCCCATGGGCGCTTGCACGAGAGAGATTTCGTGCTGATTCCCTTGGCCGACTTTGCCAAGGATTGGATCCACCCAATGTTGGGCAAATCTGTCGAGAAAATGCTTAATGAGCAGCAATCAGTGGGAATAGTAAGGCTTTTATAGTCAAAAGTGCTTAAAATTAGTATATATCAGCTTTACAGGCGTGGGTAAGAATTGTATAAGCCCCTTTTATTTATACATATGGAGAAGCTGCAACATGGCACGCGTTACCGTAGAAGATTGTGAAGACAAAGTAGATAACCGTTTCGACCTCGTGTTACTTGCCGCACGTCGTGCGCGTCAGATTTCAGCTGGTGCTCCGATTACGGTTGAACGCGACAACGATAAAAATCCGGTTGTTGCCCTTCGTGAAATTGCTGACGAAACTATTCTCGCCAAAGATCTTCAGGAAGCCGTTCTTTACGGTCTTCAAAAACATGTAGAAGTTGACGAGCCGGAAGAAGATGATATTTCACTTCTTCTCGCTGAGCAAAAACTTGCTCAAAATAACCAGGATATGACGGCCGATAACCTTGCAAAAGTGGCCCTCGAAGTGAAGGCTGATGTTGCTAAAGTAGAGGCGGAAGAGGCTAGCGAGGCGGAGAAAAAAGTCTCCGAATAACACTGACAAAAATAATTTTGATAAAAGACTTGTTTGAGGTGTTCTCAGCAAGTCTTTTTTTGTACACTGCGTTAAAGTTTGATTTTAATATGGATTTTGCTTCGTGATACGTCAATTTGAACTCGTGGATATGGTAAAGGCTTATGATCCGGATATAGACGAAATGTGTCTAAACCGGGCCTATGTTTTTTCCATGAAAGCGCACGGAATGCAGAAGCGCGCCAGTGGCGATCCATATTTCTCTCACCCGCTCGAAGTGGCCGGAATTCTTACAGGAATGCAGCTTGATTGTGACACCATTGTCACCGCACTCCTTCACGATACCATCGAAGATACGGTGGCCACCTACGAGCAAATCGAAGAATTATTTGGCGTTGATATTGCCAAGATGGTCGATGGTGTTACCAAACTGTCCGAGTTGGAATATACATCTGAAACATCAAAGCAGGCGGAGAATTTCAGAAAATTTCTGCTCGCCATGTCGAATGACATTCGCGTGTTACTCGTAAAGCTTGCTGATAGGCTTCATAATATGCGGACGCTTCATCATATAAAAAACCCGGAAAAAAGAGCACGCATCTCCCGCGAGACGCTGGATATATACGCGCCACTTGCTGAACGGATCGGAATGCAGGAACTCATGAACGAACTTGAGGATCTCGCCTTTCCTCATGTTTATCCGGAAGCGCACGAATCGATTATGAAGCGGTTAGATTATCTATATGAAAATACGGAAAATATTCGTGATGAAGTCATCAAAGAGCTCGAGAAAATATTTTCTGAGAACTTTCTCGACGCGGAGGTGATTGGTCGTCGAAAGCAGCCCTATTCGATTTGGAAGAAAATCACTTATCGGAATGTTAGTCTCGAAAATCAAGCTGACCTGTTTGCCTTTCGCGTGATTGTTGACGATGTTGAAGGCTGTTATAAGGCTTTGGGTATTATTCATGGCGTTTGGCCGGCAGTGCCGGGTCTGCTTAAAGATTATATTTCTATGCCCAAACCAAATGGTTATCAGTCGATCCACACAGTAGTCATTGGCCCACAACGCAAGCGTATTGAAGTTCAGATAAGATCAACCGAAATGGATATTATCGCCGAAAAGGGTGTGGCCGCCCACTGGCGTTATAAAAATGATGCCTCTAAGAAGGACGGTGCCCATTATCGCTGGTTGCAGGATCTTCTGGAGATCCTTGAGCATGCTGCTGATCCTGAAGAGTTTCTTGAACATACCAAAATCGCCATGTACCAAAATCAGGTGTTCTGTTTTACGCCAAAAGGTGAACTCATAAATCTTCCGGCGGGTTCGACGGTGGTTGATTTTGCCTACGCTGTCCATACGATCATAGGAGACACCTGTGTTGGGGGAAAAGTGAATGGTGAGCCGGCGCAGCTTAAGAGAATCCTTGCCAATGGTGATCAAGTAGAAATTTTAACATCTAAAGCTCAGAAACCTCATCAGAGTTGGGCGAATTTTGTTGTCACAGGTAAAGCAAAAGCAGCTATTCGTCGCTACACCAGACAAGAGCAGAAAAATGAATATAGTGAGCTTGGTGAGGAGATTCTCAAACATTCCTTCGAACTGGAAAATAGAGAGTACACAAAGAAAGCGATTACCTCTGCGGCGAAGAAGTTGAATTTGAAAGGTGGTTCGGGGGCCGTGTTTGAAAAAGTGGGCAGTGGTGAGATTTCCGACCGAAAAGTGCTTGAAATTATTTTTCCCCGGCTCAAAGATAAAAAGGAAAACAAGAAAGCCGCTGCCATCGTTCTTGACACCAAACGTGCCCACAAGGGTGGCGATAATCAGTTGCCGATCAAGGGGCTGACGCCCGGACTGCCGGTCCATATATCCAAATGCTGTCATCCGCTTCCTGGTGACCGTATTGTAGGTATTGTTTCGCAGGGTAAAGGGATTATGGTTCATACAATCGACTGCGAGGCTCTCGACGTCTATACGGAAGCACCGGAAGCATGGCTTGACCTTTCATGGAATCCTCATGACGAGGATGCTGAGATATATATCGGGCGAGTTGATATGGTACTTAAGCATGTCCCTGGTGCGCTTGCCTCGGTACTATCACTGATAGCGCAGGACGATGGTAATGTTAGTAACATCAAATTTACCGAGCGATCAGCAGATGTTTTTCGGATTGAGCTTGATCTTGAAGTCAGAGATGTTAAACATTTGACAGACGTTGTATCGGCACTGCGCGCCAGCAATTATGTGAACTCAATAGAGCGGGCATTTACATAAAAATTAAGAGGATCATCATGGACAAACAAGACGTACTTAATGAATTTAGAGATGCAAAAGCACTGCTCGAGGGACATTTTTTGTTGTCATCAGGCCTTCATAGTGAAATGTATCTTCAATGTGCCCGTGTTCTAATGAACCCAGCGCGGGCGGCGCGTCTCTGTAAAGCTCTGGCCGATAAAATTACTACGACAATTGAACGAAAAATTGACATTGTGGTCTCGCCGGCCATGGGCGGCGTAATTGTTGGTTACGAAATGGGACGCCAGCTTTGTGTTGACGCCATATTCACTGAACGGGTGGACGGAGAGTTTGCACTTCGTCGCGGTTTTGAAATCCCGCAAGGTGCAAATGTTCTTATGGCGGAAGATATTGTCACAACTGGCCTGTCATCACGGGAATGCATTGAAACGATTACGAATTACGGTGGAAACGTCGTCGCGGCGAGCTGCTTGATTGATCGTAGTAATGGTAAGGTTGATGTTGGTGTACCGCTGGTTTCGCTGATGGGCCTTGAAATAGCGGCATATAGTGAAGATAATCTACCGGATCATCTAAAAAACAGCGAGGCAGTAAAGCCCGGCAGTCGCGATATGAAAAAATGAGCAATTTATTTTAAGGAAAAATCCTGTTTAAACGCCGTAAAAAACAATCATTTTTTGAGAAGCTGCGAGAGTTTGTATGGCCGCGGGCAGGATGGAGGCGTGCCGCTAGCTATATGCATCACCGTATTGCGCGCATTGACGGAACGCCTTATGCAATCGCGTCTGGCTTTGCCTGCGGTGCAGCGATATCCTTTACGCCGTTTGTCGGTCTACATTTCATCATAGCGGGGTTCATCGCATGGATAGTTCGTGGAAATATATTTACATCGGCGGTGGGCACGGCGATTGGAAACCCTTGGACATTTCCTTTTATCTGGGCATCTACTTATAATCTTGGTGATATTATGATTCGTATGAATGAAATGTTTAGCCGTTTCACCATAGTTGATCTGGTTAATGATCCAACGCGTGTACTTGAACCATTTCTTCAAACAGTATTCCTACCTATGTTGATTGGTGGTGTCATAATTGGAGGTGCGCTTTGGATTGTTTTTTACTGGCCGATCTTTAAACTGGTATCGCAATATAAAATTAACCGTTTGAAAAGAAGACAGAAAAAATTAAAAGGGGCGAATAAATGAACGAAAATAGAATACGCCTAGGCGTTAATATCGATCATGTCGCTACGGTACGAAATGCACGCGGCGGATTTCATTCAGATCCGGTCAGGGCAGCACTACTGGCGCAGAATGCCGGTGCTGACGGTATCACGGCACATCTTCGCGAAGACAGACGCCATATCAAGGATAGTGATATCGAGCGGCTCATGGAAGAGATATCAATACCGCTTAATTTTGAGATGGCGGCAACCGAAGAAATGCTCGAAATCGCCACGCGACTTGTGCCTGCTTCATCCTGCATCGTTCCGGAAAAACGCGAGGAGCTGACCACCGAAGGTGGGTTGGATGTTGTGGGTAATTACGAACATCTAAAAGGATATATAGCCAAACTAAAGGCGGCTGGCGTGAGCGTCAGCTTGTTTATTGATCCTGATATAAATCAGATCAAAGCCTCAAAGGAGCTTGGTGCGGATAAGATAGAGCTTCATACGGGATCGTATGTGGATGCAGAGGGCGCGCAGAGAGAAGCGGAGCTTGAGCGACTTCGTGCTGGGGCAAAATATAGCGGCGAAATTGACCTAGAGGTGCACGCGGGGCACGGACTTAATTATGAAACCGTTGAAGCCGTCGCTGAAATACCACAATTTACAGAGTTTAACATCGGTCACTTTTTGATCGGTGAGGCTATTTTTGTCGGCCTTGAGCAGACAATCTTAAAGATGCGTACTTTGATGGACAAGGGACGCGCAAATTGTTGAGTCGGTCACATTTAAACCACAAAAGGAACCCCTAATGAGGATTATTGGTCTTGGCAATGATCTGGTGGATATTCGCCGCATTGAAAAATCTCTGGATCAGTTTGATAGAAAATTTATGAAGCGCGTTTTTACCGAAAGCGAAATAGAATATTGCGAGGTCAAGGGAAACAGGGCTGCAAATTTTGCTAAGCGTTTTGCCGCCAAGGAAGCATGTGCTAAAGCACTTGGAACCGGACTTGCTGAAGGTATCTACTGGAAAGATATGTGTGTGGTAAATGATGAATTTGGTAAGCCAGCGATGCGTTTGAGTGGTGGGGCCCTCAAACGAATAGAAGACCTGACGCCAAGCGGGATGGGATATCAAATTGATCTGACGATCACCGATGAGCATCCTATTGCGCAAGCTATCGTTATCCTGACGGTTCTTAAGGATGATGAATAAAAATTGAATAGTGATTGAGATTTTGATGAGCTTGCGCTATTTCTAAGGGCTAAATCAAGTACAACACTTATTAAAATTATAACATGTGATTAGAGTTTATGAGCGAAAACGAACAAAAACAAACCTCAAAAGGGTTGGCAAAATCGGCACTTCTCAAAAAAGAAGATGAAAGTTGGGGCGACTTTTTCAAAACAATCTTTTACGCATTTCTAATTGCCATCGCATTTCGGACTTTCGTTTTACAACCTTTTTCCATTCCATCGGAATCGATGCTTAAGAATTTGATGGTTGGTGATTTCTTGATGGTTTCTAAATCCAGTTATGGCTTTTCAAAACATTCACTACCGTGGAGTCTGCCGATCATTCCAGGGCGTCTTTTTGCATCTGACGTTGAGCGCGGCGATGTGGTGGTATTTAGGCTTCCTCGTGATCCGGGCACTTATTATATCAAGCGCATCATCGGGACACCGGGTGATAAGATTCAGACGAAGGGTGGAGAGCTTTATCTCAATGACGAGAAGGTCCCTGCAGAAAGACTTGAGGATTATGTTCGCACCAATCAGTTTGGCCGCGAAGAAACTTTCAAACGAATTGAAGAGACGATGCCAAATGGTAAATCATATGTCACCCTTGATATTGATTATATGAAAGGTAGTATGGCAGACGATAGTGATGCGTTTCTAGTGCCTGAAGGGCATTATTTTGCCATGGGCGACAACCGCGATAACTCACAGGATAGCCGCTGGCCCAGTAGTGTAGGTGTGGGATATATTCCTGCCGAAAATATTATCGGCAAGGCAAAATGGATCACCCTTTCGTTCGATAACAAGAGCGCATTCTGGGAAATATGGAAATGGTTTCCTACAGAGCGCAGAGAACGTTTCTTTTCGACGATTAATTAGTAAGACCGGGGCAGCATTAGTTGACAAAACAAAGCGGCGAGTACTCAGAACTTTATGATATCCTTGGATACAAGTTCAAGGACAGCAGCTTGCTTCGGGAAGCTTTGACCCATCCGAGTCTTGAAGGCAGTTCCAATTACCAAAGGATGGAATTTGTAGGTGATAGAGTGCTTGGCCTTGCCATCGCGGCGTGGATGTATGAGCTTTATCCAGGTGTTGAGGAGGGCGGACTTGCCAGCCGTCATACAAATTTGGTGCGCCGCGAAGCGTGCGCAACGATAGGAAACGATCTTGGGCTTGGCCGATTTTTGCATATGGCCAAGAGCAGCGATGATACCGGTGGCCGCGGCCGTGATACTATCCTTTCTGATGCCTGCGAAGCTGTGATCGGCGCCATATATCTGGACGCTGGCTACGAGGCGGCGGAAAAGTTCATTCGTAATAAATGGCAGAAATTGGCGAGCCATATAAAAGTGGCTGACCGAGACGCCAAGACCAAATTACAGGAAATGGTTCAGGCAACGGGGCGACCTACACCTGTCTATACAACCATAGACAAGACTGGGCCAGATCACGAACCAACCTTTACAATAACGGTTCGGGTGAAGGATGAGGGCGAAGAACAAGCCATAGGTCAATCAAAAAGAGAGGCCGAGAAACAAGCTGCGACACTGATGTTAAGCCGCCTCGAGAAAAGCTGGAATAAATAACTTATAATTTGAAAGACTTTAAATGACGGACATGATGATAGATCAGGGCGGACGCTGCGGATTTGTTGCTTTAATAGGAGCACCCAATGCTGGAAAATCAACACTGCTAAACGCGCTTGTTGGTAGCAAGATAGCCATTGTCACCCATAAGGTGCAAACAACCCGATCGCGGCTTGTCGGGGTTGCTGTACATGGTGATGCGCAGATGATTTTCGTTGATACGCCAGGTATATTTGAAGCTAAAAAGCGCCTTGAACGCGCGATGGTTGCCGCCGCATGGGAAGGGGCAAATGATGCCGATATTATTATCTTTATGGTTGATGCTACCCGTAAAATAGAAGATCGCACGAGGATTATTGCTGAGGGGCTTAAGGATAGTAGTAAAACGGCGATATTGGTGCTCAATAAAATAGATCTGGTGAAGCGGGACACCTTGCTTTCAAAAACTCAGGAACTTAATGAACTTGGCGAATTCGAAGAAACACTGATGATTTCGGCGACGACAGGCAATGGCCTAAAAGAATTACAGGATAAAATTGCTGAGAACTTGCCAAAAGGCCCGTGGTTATATCCAGAGGATCATTTGACGGATATTTCCGAACGGATGCTCGCATCTGAAATCACTCGTGAGAAATTCTTTCTTCGTTTTCATGAAGAACTACCTTACGCGGCGACAATTGAGACCGAGCGCTGGAGAGATCTTAAGGACGGAAGCGTGCGTATAGAGCAGGTGATCTACGTTGAACGTGAAAGTCAAAAAGCAATGGTTATCGGCAAAGGCGGAAAGGGCTTGAAAACAATTGGTACTCAAGCGCGTGAAGAGCTGGAAGAGCTTCTTGACCGCAAAGTCCATCTGTTTATATTTGTGAAAGTGCGCAAAGGCTGGTCCGATGATAAGGAACGCTATCGCAATATGGGCCTAGACTGGGTTAAATAAGCCTCATTAGTCCTTTAGTACCGCTTCGATCTGTTCGACCATCCAATCGATATTTTCTTTTTCGATTATCAGTGGCGGGGCGAGGCGGATAACATAGTCGTGAGTTTCCTTGCACAGCATACCTTTTTTCATGAGTGCCTCACAGTAGGGACGTGCGAGGCCCACGGATTTATGAAGTTCGATGCCGATAAATAATCCTTTGCCACGGATATCAGCTATTTTATTGGTATTGATCGCTCTTAGCTTTTTCACAAAATAATCACCGAGTAAAGCAGAACGTTCAACCAGTTTTTCTTCCTCGATAACCTCAAGTGCGGCAAGGCCGACCGCTGCCCCGAGTGGGTTGCCACCGTAGGTGCTTCCATGAATTCCAGGGGTAAAGACGCTCATGATTTCCTTTGATGAAACAATCGCGGAAACGGGATATACACCTCCGCTCAGGGCTTTGCCGACGATAAGCATGTCAGGCTCGGCATTCTGTTCATAAAGATAGGTAAACATTTTACCTGTGCGGCCAAGGCCAGTCTGGATTTCATCGAGGACAAAAAGGACATTGTTGTCAGTGCAGATTTTCTTGGTTTGGCTCAGGTAACCTTCATCAGGAATTATGATACCAGCCTCACCCTGTATGGGTTCCATGATGACTGCAACCGTATTCGGTGTGATGGCGTTCTTGAGAGCATCTATATCATTATAGTCGATCAGTTTAAATCCGGGCAGGAACGGGCCGAAATTTTTCCGGTAATCCGGCTCAGATGACATACTGACCGTTGACATGGTCCGGCCATGGAAATTATCTCGAAATACAATAATCTCTGCTTTATTGTCTTCGACACCTTTGATTTCATAACCCCATTTTCTCACCGCTTTGATGGCGGTCTCCACTGCCTCTGCACCAGTGTTCATGGGAAGAGCTACATCCATATTGGTCACGTAACAGAGTTTTTCCAGGAACGGTCCCATTTTATCATTATGAAAGGCGCGTGATGTAAGCGTCATTTGCTTCGCTTGATCAGTGAGTGCTTTGATAATTTTTGGATGACAGTGGCCTTGGTTAACGGCGGAATAAGCACTTAAGCAATCAATATATTTATTGCCGTCGGCATCCCAGACCCAGATGCCGTCACCTTTCGAAAGAACAAGTGGTAATGGGTGATAGTTGTGTGCGCTATATGTGTCTGTTTGGCTTATTATTTCCTTTTGGACAGACATATCATTCCCCTTGGTAAAGCGAATGAGTGGGGAAAATTTGGCGCCCAAACAGGCTTGCTGCAAGATCGACAGCTATTTTAGCGGTACCGTTTTTGGTATCAAGGGCCGGATTAATTTCCGCAATATCAAGTGATCCCATTAGACCACTATCATGGATCATTTCCATGCAAAGTTGTGCTTCGCGGTAAGTAAGACCGCCGGGAATTGTAGTGGCAACGCCTGGTGCAATAGGAGGATCAAGGCTATCCACGTCAAAACTTACATGCAGGTGGGCACCTTTTTCAGAAACATCGTGCAAAATTTCTTGCATGGTTTGGCGAATGCCAATTTCATCAATACGGCGCATGTCGTAAACCGTTATGCCGCTTTTAATGACCAATAACTTTTCATTTTTATCAACGGAGCGGATCGCAATTTGATAGACATTCTCGGGAGCTATCATTGGAACCGCATGGCCCACAGATAATAAATCAGGATGACCTAGTCCGGTTGCAACAGCAACTGGCATCCCGTGAATATTGCCGGACGGTGAGGTTTCGTTGGTATTATAGTCGGCATGCGCATCAATCCATAACATGCAAATGGGTTTATTGTTATCAGCGCAGTAATGGGCCACCGCAGCTATTGAACCAATGGACATAGCATGATCGCCGCCCATCATTATAGGAAGGTTTCCCTGATCCATTTCTGCATAAATCGCGTCGTGAATATTCTGGGTCCAGATTACATTTTCCTCGAGATGTCTGTATCCTTTAACAGGTGGAAGTTCCGGATTTATTGGTCCTTTGATATTGCCGATGTCGTTTACTGTACACCCCTGATTTTGCAGCATCTTTGCAAGACCAGCAACTCGAAGTGCTTCCGGCCCCATGGAAGCCCCGCGATCACTTGCGCCAATATCACTAGGAACCCCAATAAGCGATACACTGTTATTCATTAACTTGCCCTTTGTTTTTTGAATGCCCCTCTAAGAAGCTTCTACTATCTTCAATCAGCGGCTTCTGTATGTACTATCAATTCTCGCATAAATAATCATGAATGAAATTTTTATTTTATATAAATAAACAAATAATATTCGGTCTCCTTGAATTATAATGAATTTTGTTTTATTAATACTTCTTTCTAATAAGTTAGATGATTAGATGGCCGACCGTCAGGAGCTTAAATAATGAAGAAAAAGGCAATAGATCAGATAGATCTGAAGATTCTTTCAATACTTCAGGGGAATGCGAGAATAACCAATCACGATCTTTCCAATAAAGTCAATCTTTCGCCCAGCAGTTGCCTGCAGCGGGTGCGCCGACTAGAAGATGAGAATTATATAGAAAGATACATGGCTCACGTTGATCTTGACAAAGTATGCCGGACGGTGACAGTGATCCTCACCGTGAGCCTTCATGATCATACAAATGAGAATTTTGATACCTTTAACAAAGCCGTTAAGGAATTTTCAGAGATAGCAGAATGTTATACGGTTAGCGGAAATTTTGATTATTTTCTCCGCGTAGTGTGTCCGGATATGAAAAGTTATCTGGCCCTAAACGACGCGCTTATAGACAAAATGGAGGGCACAGCCAATATCAGCGGGCATGTTGTGCTAGAATATACCAAATCATTTGAAGGATATCCCATCAATGCGCTTGTCGAATAGCTAACGATTTTACTTGTACTATTGTCCGATTATTGTTTATAGAATTGTTACATAGTAACAATAACAAGCAATGTAATAATTCAACATGACTAAAGCTGATTTTCGCATATCACTATTAACGGTATTTTTGGCCATAGTCCCCGTTGCGACGCTGGCAAATGAGAATGGTGCTTTTGGCCAGGACGATGATATTGACAAGGTCGTAGTTTACGGTCGCGCAGAGCAGTTGATCGGAACCGCAAAATCGGCATCGGATGGGATTGTTGGTTATGATGATTTCACCACTCGGCCGCTACTTCGGGTCGGTGAGCTGGTAGAGGTCATTCCCGGTATGGTCGCGACCCAACATAGTGGCAGCGGTAAAGCCAATCAGTACTTTCTGCGCGGTTTTAATCTGGATCACGGTACCGATTTTTTGGCAACATTAGAAGGCATGCCGATAAATTTGCCAAGCCATGGTCATGGCCAAGGCTATCTTGATCTAAATTTCATTATCCCCGAAGTGGTAGAGACCGTCGCTTACCGAAAAGGGCCGTATACGACCGAGATCGGTGATTTTTCTTCTGCAGGCTCTGCGACTTTTAATATTTATGACCGACTTGAAAAAAATATTGCTGAGTTGAGCTTAGGTGAAGATGGATATTACCGCTTTGTCAGTGCTGGCAGTTTCGAAGCAAGAGGCGGAGATTTGTTATTTGCCGGGGAAGGCCAGTTAAACAATGGGCCTTGGGTGCTTGATGATAAGCTTCGAAAATATAATGCCATCCTCAAATACAGCAGAGATCATGGTTTTTTGAGATCAGAACTGATTGCGACATCCTATCATTCAAAATGGAATTCAACCGACCAGATACCACAGCGGGCAGTCAGTGCAGGCTTAATAGACAGGATGGGATATATTGATGACGATCTTGGTGGTGAAACAACCCGATTGTCATTAGCGGCAAAAGTAGAAGGTGAAAAACTGAAAGCCCAACTTTATAGCCAATATTATGATTTTAACCTGTTTTCAAATTTTACTTACTTTGCCGACGATCCCTTAAATGGCGATGAATTTGAACAGGTTGATAACCGTAGCATCTGGGGCGGTGACATATCTTATCAGGATAGCCTAACACTTGCTGAGAAAGACATTGTCTGGACGATTGGCAGCACGTTTCGCTACGACCGAATATCGGAAGTGGGGCTTCACAAAACATCAGGCAGAATACGTCATCAAACGATTCGTATGGATAGCGTCAATGAATTGGCGCTGGGGACTTACGGGGATGTTAAGGTTTATTTAAGTGATGATCTTCGTCTTAATGGCGGTGTTAGGATTGATCGTTACAGTTATTCTGTTGATGCCATAAGGCCTCAAAATGATGGCTCGGGCAGTGACTCAATTATTAGTCCAAAAATTTCCGCTGCCTATAGATTGACACGAACAATGGAAGCATATGCAAACTATGGTCACGGTTTCCATTCAAATGATGTACGCGGCGCAGCAATTAAAGTCGATCCAGTGTCGGGGGATCCGGTATCATCGGTGCCACTTATAGCCAAAAGTCGCGGTGCCGAGCTGGGCTTGAGGTTTGAGCCAAACGAAGATTTAAACTTTTCACTGGCGGGTTTCTGGCTTGATCTTGATAGTGAATTGGTTTTTGTCGGCGATGCAGGCACGACAGAAGTAAACGACGGCAGCAGGCGATACGGGATTGAGTTTGCCGCCTTTTGGCAGGCAAATGAGTGGCTGGCCATTGACGCGACTGCTGCGAGTACGGACGCTAAGTTTAATCTTGATCGTGGACGATATATTCCAGGCTCCATCAGGTCCGTTTTTGGCGGCGGCGCGACGGCTGCCTTTGAAAATAGCCTAACCGCTAGCTTAAGGGTACGTCATTTTGGCAGCGCGCCGCTCATTGAAGATGGCAGTTTGCGGTCAAAAGCATCGACACTGGTCAATCTTGGCTTGGCTTATGAATTCTCGGCTTTTACAATTGATTTGGATATCTTTAATGTCTTGAATGTGAAAGATGCTGATATTACTTATTACTACGCGTCACAACTTGCCGGTGAAGCTGCGCCGGTGGATGATATACATTATCATCCGGTTGAGCCATTCACCGTACGTCTTGGCTTAAAAATTAAATTTTAACGGTAATTATTTGCGCTTTCCAATCAGGTCAAGTGCATACATATCCCATACGCCAGTACCTTTTAGCTCATCACCCTCCAGTTTGGCGGTAATGTCGAGTGTCGATGACATACCCGCTTCGGGGACATACATTGGTCCTTTTAGCTTAAGTTCACCGCCTTTATATGTTCCTGTCAACTCGTCTGTGCCAATGGTCGCTGTGGCATTCTCTCCGTCCACGGCTACGGACATGGTAACCAGTGACGCTCCGTCGGCTGCGGTCATGGCGACGCTCCAGTCACCATCAACATCCGCTGCGAAGGCTGATGATATTATGAGGCAAGTTCCAAAGATAAGGCAAACAAATGCTGATTTCATAAAATACTCCCATATATAATTTTATTTGTTTTATAGGAGGTATGCTCTCACATCGCAGACGAATTTGCAAGCAATGCGGCCGTTGTTTCGCAGCAGGAAGGCTTAAGCGGTTTTTTTGTATGGACAGCGAAGGTAACTGAGCGGCTTGGTCGCCGTCGCTACTGGCTCATCGTGGTATCTTTTGGTGCATTCTGAAATATCTTTTTTGACCAAAGCGCGCAGCAGACCTAGATCATAGGCAAGCCATCTGTCGCGAAGGTCCTCTCGCACGCCAGCTTCAATGAGGCTTTCTTCGAGGATCTCATGACGGGTCATATAAATTTCTTCGGTGATAAACATATGGGCGTGGGCATATTTCGGCATTCTACCCTGATAAATTACCGGACCGCCAAACAGCCGCATCATAAATTCAGTTTGCTGAATTTCAAGATGCCACTGATCGTTATTTTTGAAAAATTCCGAGAGCCAAGGATCGGCAAGAAGTTTATCATAAAAAATCTTATGCACCCGCTCTAAACAAGGGCGCCCACCCAACTCATCATATAATGTATCGCTCATAACTCAATCCAACTTACAATTCGCCCATAAATAACTAAAAAACAAGCTAATCCAGAAAGGTTAACTTTTGGTTGAAATGTATATACATTATCCACCTATTAAATCGAATATATTATAGTGAGTATCACCCCTAGTGTGAGTAATGGCATCACGGTGTGGATTTTAAGTACTTGGTACTTGCGATTGCGCCGCTCTGGTGGTAGGTTCCCGCACACAAATCCGCTTAATTTTTATAGAAGAGCAGAACCGATATGTCAGTTGATAAAGAAACAGTTGCGAAGATCGCAAATTTGGCCCGTATTGAGGTTTCCGAGGATGAACTCGAAAGCACAGTGGGAGAGCTTAACAATATTCTTGACTGGGTGGAGCAGCTTTCTGAGGTAAACACCGATGGTGTCGAAGCGATGACCAGTGTCGTTGCCGCCGATTTGCCGCGCCGCGAAGATAAAGTCACCGATGGTGGCTACCGCGATAAGGTTCTAAAAAACGCTCCTCAGGCCGAGCATGGCTTCTTTGCTGTGCCAAAAGTGATCGAGTAGGGGATTGATAATGACTGATTTAACAAAACTTACTCTGTCCGCTGCCCGTGATGCCTTGCATAAAAAGGATATCAGTGCTGCGGAACTTACCGAAGCTCATCTGACCGCTATCGATGATGCCAGTGAGCTTAACTGCTATATTGAAGTGACCACAGACAAGGCTCGCGACATGGCTAAAGATGCGGACACCATGATCAGTGTGGGAAATGCCACGAGTATGACCGGTATTCCTATTGGTATTAAAGATTTATATTGTACCAAAGGTGTGCACAGCCAATCAGCAAGTCATATTCTTGATGGTTTCAAGCCAGAATATGAAAGTACGGTTACGTCGAACCTGTGGGCGGACGGTGCCGTGATGCTGGGTAAAACCAATCAGGATGAGTTCGCCATGGGCTCTTCCAATGAAAATAGTTACTACGGCCCGGTGAAAAATCCGTGGCGCGCACAGGGATCAGATAAAGACACTGTGCCCGGTGGCTCGTCCGGTGGCTCGGCGGCTTCTGTGGCCGCTGATATTTCCCTTGCTGCAACGGGAACAGACACAGGTGGGTCCATTCGCCAGCCAGCATCATTTGCTGGTCTTGTCGGGCTTAAGCCAACATATGGTCGTTGTTCGCGCTGGGGCATGATTGCCTTTGCGTCGTCCCTTGATCAGGCTGGACCACTGACTAAAACCGTTCGCGATGCGGCGATTATGATGGAAAGCATGGCTGGATACGATGCCAAGGACAGCACATCAATTAATACGCCTGTGCCCAATTATGAAGCGGCTCTTACCGGAGATATTCGCGGTCTTAAAGTCGGTGTTCCAAAAGAATACCGCGTTGACGGCATGCCTGAAGGCATTGAGAAGCTCTGGAGCCAAGGTATTGACTGGCTTAAGGATGCGGGAGCGGAGATCGTTGACATCAGTCTTCCACATACAAAATATGCGCTTCCCACTTATTATATCGTTGCGCCGGCCGAATGTTCATCGAACCTCGCCCGTTATGACGGTGTTAAATACGGCCTTCGCGTCAACGGTGATAGTCTAGATGATATGTATAAGAAAACCCGCGCTGCCGGATTTGGTGATGAAGTTAAGCGACGCATTCTGATCGGTACTTACGTATTGTCCGCCGGATATTACGATGCTTACTATCTTAAAGCGCAGCGGGTCCGCACTTTGATTGCCAATGATTTTAAAGCCGCATATGAAAAATGTGATGTGATCCTGACCCCAACCGCACCAAGTGCGGCATTTAATCTGGGTGAAAAAGTATCTGATCCACTTTCAATGTATTTAAATGATGTCTTTACGGTTCCGGCATCTCTCGCTGGCCTTCCGGGTATATCGGTGCCGGCTGGCCTTAATTCACAAGGACTTCCGCTTGGATTGCAACTACTTGGCCAGGCGTTCGGCGAAGAACAATTGCTTGCTGTCGCTGACGTTCTAGAAAGCGCGGCAGGCTTTAACGCCAAACCGGAAAAATGGTGGGGAGATAAATCATGAGTAAGCTTTATTCAGGTGCCACAGGTGATTGGGAAGTCGTGATCGGACTTGAAGTTCACGCTCAGGTCATATCAGAATCAAAACTCTTTTCCGGAGCTGCGACTGCATTTGGTGCTGACCCGAACACGCAAGTCAGCTTCGTTTGTTCCGCCCAACCCGGCATGCTGCCAGTGATCAATGAAGAATGTGTTCGTCAAGCGGTGCGCACAGGTCTTGCTATGGGCTGTCAGATCAATTTGCGCAGTGTCTTTGACCGCAAGAATTATTTCTACGCGGATTTGCCGCAAGGCTATCAGATTTCACAGTTTAAAGATCCGATCGTCGGCGAAGGCCATGTGACCATCGATCTTGAAGATGGTTCAACCAAGGATATCGGTGTTGAACGTCTGCATCTTGAGCAGGACGCCGGTAAATCTATGCATGACCAACATCCGACCATGACTTACGTTGATCTTAATCGTTCCGGTGTGGCACTGATGGAGATCGTATCAAAACCTGAAATGAATACCCCGGAAGAGGCGGGGGCTTATTTCAAGAAGATCCGCTCACTAGTGCGTTATGCGGGAACCTGCGATGGCAACATGGATCAGGGATCAATGCGTGCCGACGTTAATGTCTCTGTGCGCCGCCCTGGCGAAGAGTTGGGCACCCGTACGGAAACCAAAAACGTCAATTCAATCCGCTATGTGATGCAGGTTGTTGAAAGCGAAATTCGCCGCCAAATCGACATTATCGAAGATGGCGGCACCATTGCTCAGGAAACACGCCTGTTTGAAGTGGCGACCGGAACGACACGGACCATGCGTTCTAAAGAAGAAGCCCATGACTACCGTTATTTCCCGGATCCTGATTTGCTACCGCTTGAGTTTTCTCAAGCTTTCGTTGATGAACTGGCAAAAGAGATGCCGGAACTTGCCGATGCCAAGAAGGCACGGTTTATAGCAGACCTTCATATTACGCCATATAATGCAGGCGTGCTCGTGGCGGAGAAGGAAAGTGCTGATTACTTTGAAGCACTGTTGGAGGCGACGGTTGAAAAATCTGGCAAGCCGGTTTCTGAACTGGGTGCTCTTGTATCCAACTGGGTCACAGGTGATCTTTTTGGCGCCCTTAAGAAGCTTGGCGTTGGAATTACCGCTAGTCCGGTTTCAATTGAACATGCGGCAGAACTTCTCGGCCTTCAAATTGATGGTACTATTTCTGGCCGGATCGCCAAGGAAGTATTTGAGAATATGCTGGAGAGCGGAAAGTCACCTGAAGCTATTGTCGACGAAAAGGGTCTTAAACAGGTTTCAGATACCGGCGAGATCGAAGCGATGATTGATGAAATTCTTGCGGCCAATACTGACAAGGTTGAAGAGTATCGCAGCGGTAAAGATAAACTGTTCGGGTTCTTCGTTGGGCAGGTGATGAAGAAAACCCAAGGCAAAGCCAATCCGCAGGTGGTCAATCAGCTTCTCAGACCAAAGCTTGATGGTTAACTACTAATCAGATTCAGAGATTTTAAAGCCAGGGAATGATGTTCTCTGGCTTTTGCTTTGTTAAGTCAATAAAACGAACATAGCTAATTTATATGGTTTATATTTAATTACATTTCCAAGAAAAGTGATTCTAGTTTTATATAGAATCTTACGAAATATGCCTTTATTTTGCCAAAATTAACCTTTATCCCGTTTGTTAACCTTTAATGGTTAATGAAATAACAGTCATAAAAACAATAACTTAGTAATTTATTTTGACCGTTAACCAAATATTTAGGGTTATAATTCAACTTTGTTAATCATAAGACGCAAAAATAGCGTTGAACGAAAAATATAGTTAATTAAGGAGAAGTTATTATGGGAAGGCTCGATAAGAATTATCTAAACGACAGATTGGCCGCAGCAGAATGCGGTAAAGCGGAAGCTTTTTATGATCTTGGGCTACTTTATTCAATAGGCCATGGTGTGGAGCAGGACAATATCGAAGCACACAAATGGTTTAACCTAGCCGCCATGCGCGGAATGCTCAGCGCACAAATTGACCGCGCTGAAGTCGCAGATGCAATGTCAATGGGCGAAATTTCAGAAGCACAGCGCAAAGCACGCGAGTGGATGGTTACACACTAATTCCAAAAGCGTCTATAAAGATGTTTGCTGATTAGTTCAGTAATGCTATTCCCATAGCGCAGAGTATTTTTAACTTGAAAAAGGCATGGAATTTTATTCCGTGCCTTCTTTTTTTGCTCATTTCAATTTTTGCATAGAAATGCTTTGACAAGAGCCTCCAACACAACTAAAAACGGCGGCGGAGAGGTGGCTGAGTGGTCGAAAGCGCTCCCCTGCTAA
>CAXBLS010000055.1:0-20444 GCA_963976585.1 uncultured Kordiimonadaceae bacterium | reverse complement strand
ACACCTGCCTTTGCCTGCGCATAATCTTCCTCTGGGCACTGCTGCCCATTTAACCAATCATCAAAGGAAATATTGTAGGGCTCTTCACTATCAAAGCCGACGAAATTTTCAATGTGTGAAAATTCATCACGCAAGATATTCACTTCTTCCAGATAATCACGGCCATCAAGGCTTTTTATACCGAATAACATCCTCGGCTTAGCGTCCGCCATGCAGTGACGCATTTCCCTGATCTGGTATTTGGGATTTACACCCAACCATAAAAGTCCAATGCGCGCCGCAGCAAAAAAAGTAATAAAGACTTCGCTGCGTGGTGCTGAAAGAACGGCAATACAGTCTCCCTTACAAAGACCAGAGGCGAGCATCACTTTCGCACATTTATCCACCGCATCTGAAAGTTCTTGATAGCTGGTGATCCTGCCGCGGGATTGAAACACGGTTCTATCCGGATGTTCAGCCACTTTCTGATCAAGAAAATCACCAAGCAATAATGTTTCAGCGTAATTTCCCAATAGTTACTCCCGTTTATTCTGTATTTCCTGAATGGTTTCCATTCTGTATTTTGTTGCCTCTTCATCCTTAACGCATAGAAGCAAATCTTCAAGATCCCCATATCCGGATGCCGCAGCAAGCGCATTGGCACTGACATTGACGCCGCGTTTAATAAGTTGCACAGGCAGACGCGGCAGTTCGCATATTTCGGCGGCCAGTTCCAACGCTTTATCCACCGCACCGCCATCATCCGTAACATAATCCGCAAGTCCCCAGTCAGCACATTCATCCGCCTTATGTTTGTGACACAATATAGACATCAATTTTGCTTTTGGCCCCCCAACCAGATTTGTAAGGCGTGGCAACGAACCCCAGCCAAAATTGACCCCACCCTTCACTCCCGGGACGTAAGCATAAGAATTATCCGCCATCACCCGCCAATCGCAGGCCATGGCGACGGCAAGGCCACCACCAACCACGCCGCCTTCAATTGCTGCTATTGTTGGTTGCGGCAGATCTTCCCACGCTTGACAGGCTCTTGATCCTTTACGGCCAATAATCCGTGCCTGATTGGTATCGCGCTCCCCCATTGCCGATGCAAAGAGGGAAAAATCAGCACCGCTTGAAAAATAACCACCCTCACCAGTTAGAACAACCGCCCGAATGCTCGTATCTTCCGCTATTTTTTCTGCGGCAGCGATAAGCTCTGCAAGCACCTCGACAGTGATCGAGTTATAATTTTCCGGCCTGTTTATGCTGACAATCGCTATATGAGGATTATCTTCCATAGTTTTCATTTTAACGGCTTGATTTACCATGGGTTATCTTCCTCCTTAAAAATCTATTTCTCGTTCAACCGAGCCTAAACCCCACAGTATTTTGAAAACTGGTTTTCATCATCTGAACTTCATCTGTTGGCGTGTCATGCTCAACGAAGAAATGTTTTAAACCCGCTTCGCTCCCTTTATCTAATATTGCATTAAAATCTAGCACGCCGTCACCCACATAAACCATATCACCATTACTGGCGCGGTCTTTTATGTGACACATGGGGAAGCGTCCTGGGTACATTGCAAAATATTTATGGGGATCTTCACCCGCGACAGCCATCCAGAAGAAGTCCATTTCCATCAGCATTACATCCTGTGAAAGCTGCTCCAGCAGCATGTCATATGGCCGTACTCCATCAAAATCTACAAACTCAAATTCGTGGTTATGATACGCGAACCTAAGTCCTGCCTTATTACATTCCTCGCCGGCTCTTTGGAATATCTCCGCGTGAGATTTATACTGATCCATCGAAGTTCGGTTTTCTTCACCCAGCCAGGCAAGCGTGATATATTTTTGACCCAAGGTGCTCGCATATTCAATCTCTTTAAAAAGATTATCACCCTCAAGCTGACGAAGATCAACATGAATAGACGGGCTATAAAGTCCGTTTTGATCAAGCATGCTTTTTACGTCCATGGCACTACGACCATAATAATTAAAAAACTCAACTTCCTTGTAGCCGATTTGCGCAACCTGAGCGAGGCTGCCTTCCATATCCGCTTCCATCATATTGCGAATGGTATAGAGCTGGATGCCTACATTTTCGATACCCATTGCGCCCTGAGCATGTGAGGCGAGCAGTCCACTTGATCCCAAGAGTGTAAGTGCGCCAAGTCCGGCGCCTGATTTAAGTAACTGTCTTCTGTTCATAATATTTTCTTTTCTATTAAAGCGTACTGGCTTTCATTTGTGTTACGGCATAATCAACCGCACGAGCCGTGATTGCCATATAGGTCAGTGATGGATTTTGGCACGCCGAGGAAGTCATACAAGAGCCATCGGTGACAAAAACATTGTCCACGTCATGACATTGGTTATGAGCATTAAGAACTGATGTTTTTGGATCACGCCCCATGCGCGCCGTTCCCATTTCATGAATACCAATCCCTGGGTTGGCATCCTCATCCAGATATCCCGTGACATTTTTAAGGCCGATATCTTTGAGCATTTTTACCGAAACATCAACAATTTCGCGGCGCATTGTCCAATCATTATCGCCGTAGGAACAGTCAATATGAAGCTGCGGAATACCCCATTGATCAACCTTGGTTTTATGCAGAGTCACTTTATTATTATAGTCTGGCATCATTTCACCAAAGCCAGCAATATTAAATGTCCACGGTCCCGGTTTATTGAAACTTTCCTTAAAATCAGCACCAAATCCCTTATCACCAAGCTTGTCCTTCCAACCGCGTCTGCTCGCACCGCCTTGGAAACCAAACCCACGGTAATATTTTTCTTTCCGGCCGTCCAAATTTTGAAAACGCGGGATATAGATACCTGTAGCCCGGCGGCCTATGTAATACTTATCCTCGTGGCCTGGAAACTCACCGCTAGCGCCTTGCGCATATAGATGATCCATTAGGTAATGACCAAGCGCTCCGCTGCCGTTGGCAAATCCATTTTGAAACGTTTCACTTGTGGAATTGAGAAGAATTTGTGTTGTTCCAAGCGTTGATGCGCACATAAAGATCACTTTTGCGGTGTATGTTTTCTTTTCTTTGGTCTTGGTATCAATGGTTCGCACACCACTTGCCTTTCCTGTGTCGGGATCATATTCAAGGCTATGAACGATCGTGTCTGTAACGATGGTTAAATTTCCTGTATTATTCGCCGCCGGCAACGTCGCCGACTGACTTGAAAAATAGGCCCCAAATGAACATCCCCGCTGACATTGATTGCGGTTTTGACAGGTGCCGCGCCCAAGCGCTAACTGCTCTTCGGTTGGCTGCGTCAAATGGGCGGCGCGGCCGATAATGAGCCGCCTATCCTCATAAAGTTCTTCCATGCGCGCCTTGATATCTTTTTCAACACAGTTAAGTTCCATGGGCGGTTGAAATTTCCCATCAGGAAGCTGTGAAAGGCCGTCGTTATTTCCGGTAATTCCTGCAAAAATTTCCACATGGTCATACCATTTTTCCATATCTTTATAACGAATGGGCCAATCAATGCCTTGCCCGTCCCTTTTGTTGGCACCAAAATCAAGATCACCCAGTCTGTAACTTTGACGGTGCCACGTCAGTGAGCGCCCCCCCAGGTGATGCCCCCTGATCCAGCTGAAGGGCTTACCGTCTTCCTGGCTATAGGGGTATTCTTTATCATCGACAAAAAATTGCTTGGTACTTTCAAGGAATGCATAACATTTCTGTTGAATTTCATGATTGCTGTCCGCGGTTTTGCGGTTGACTTTATCACGAAATTTCATTTCCCATGGTCCGAGCCCCTCACCCACATAATCCGTTTGGTGTTCAACATGACGGCCGCGCTCAATAACAAGGGTCTTCATCCCCTTCTCGGTAAATTCCTTTGCGGCCCATCCGCCGGACATTCCGGAGCCAACAACGATAACATCAAATTCATCCGCCATTTATAACTTCCCTAATTTCATATTTTTAACCGCGTAGTCCACCGCCCGTGCCGTAAATGCCATATAGGTGAGCGACGGGTTTTGACAGGCCGATGATGCCATGGCGGCACCATCAGTGATAAACACATTCGTCGCGTCGTGACATTGGTTATAACCATTTACCACAGATTCTTTTGGGTCATTGCCCATGCGTGCCGTGCCCATTTCATGAATGCTTAGGCCCAGACTGTCTTCTGTATTATAGGTGGTGATATTTGTAAGGCCTGCTTTTTCCATTATATCAACGGCTGTTTCACGCATTTTTTTGCGGATTTTCTTGTCATTTTCACCGAATTTCGCATCAATATGCAGCTGCGGCATACCCCATTTATCTTTCTTGGTTTTATGAAGAGTTACGCGGTTATCTGCCATAGGGAGCATTTCGCCGTAGCCTTCTAAATCAATAACCCAGACACCCGGCGTTTTAAAACTTTCCTTAAACTCGGCGCCAAATCCTTTTTCGCCCATACGGTCATCCCATCCCTTACGGCGGCTACCGCCCTGATAGGCAAACCCGCGGACAAAATCTTCTTCGTCGCGCTCAAGATTGGTAAAGCGCGGCAAATAAATGCTGTTTGGCTTGCGTCCAATATAATATTTGTCTTCATACCCGTGAAGTTCGCCCCTTGCACCGGTGAAGGCTAGATGATCCATCAAATAACGCCCCACCGCATCACTACTGTTGGCAAATCCGGTTTTGAAATGCTCGCTGGTGGAATTGAGCAAGATTTGCGTGGTTCCCAGCGTCGACGCACAAAGAAATATAACTTTTGCATTATAAGTGGCGGTTTCATTCGTCTTGCTATCTATCACACGAACGCCGCTGGCTTTTTTGCTCGTCGGATCATAAATAACGCTGTGAACGATGCTATCCGTAATGATCGTCAGATTACCTGTGCGCTCCGCCGCCGGAAGCGTCGCCGATTGGCTGGAAAAATAAGCCCCAAGCGAACAGCCGCGCTGACATTGATTGCGCGACTGGCACGTTCCACGGCCAAGATCAGTATGGATCGGTTGCGGTTCTGTAAGATGGGCACATCTGCCCGGGATCAGACGCCTGTCGTCAAATGCCTTTTCAATGCGCTTACCGAACTCTTCTTCGGCACAATTAAGACCGATCGGCGGCAAAAACACACCATCAGGAAGCTGGTCCATCCCCTCTAACGTGCCGCTTACACCAACAAATTCTTCCACATAATCATACCAGGATTTCATATCCTTGTATCTTACCGGCCAGTCTGTGCCATAGCCATCCCTGGCATTTGATGAAAAGTCCATATCGCTCCAACGGTAACTTTGGCGGTGCCAAAGAAGCGAGCGACCACCAAGCTGATGACCTCTGATCCATTCAAAGTTATTGCCTTTTTCCGTTGAATAAGGGTAGTCAATATCATCGGCGAAGAAATGCTTTGTGCTATCCTTAAACGCGTAGCATCTTTTTTGCCTTGGGTAACGTTCGTCGGCAAGTTTCTGATCGACCTTGTCACGGTATTTCATTTCCCAGGGATCTTTATTTTCGCCAATATAATCTTCGCCATGTTCCACATGCCGTCCGCGTTCCAAAATTAGGGTTTTAACACCCGCCTCACAGAATTCTTTGGCAGCCCAGCCACCGGACATTCCCGAACCAACAACGATTACGTCAAAATCCGCATTATCAACCATAACTTTTCCTAAGTTGCCCACGTGCGACTAACTTGCTCAAACGGCACGCATCCCTGATATGGACCGGGATATTGTTCATATCTCAGCTCTTCTTCGGCGCCAATTTGTGACGAGAAATAACCAACAAGCGTTAGTTCCTTGAATTCCTCAAAGAATGTTTTGCCGTCGGCTTCCTCGTTATCCAAGCTAGTCATAATGGCTGTTCGCTCCGCGGCTGAACCGGCCACAAAGCCTGTATCAACGGCCCTGAGCCCCTTCATGAAATTGGCTCGCTCATCATCATAGTACCAGTCACCGACGATGGCGTGGATATAATCGTGAACCAGTGCCGCTTTCGCGCCCGGTGTATCCGTATCCGGAATGATCATATCTGCCATTTCCGCGACAAGTTTTAATTCCGCATCCGAAAAAACCGGATTATCAACGTCAATGGCTTCCTGCGCTAAAGCACCGGACATAATCCCAGAGACAACAGACGCCGAAAGCACCCCACCAGTCATGATCGCAACGTTTTTAAGAAGCTGCCTTCTGTTTAATTCAATATCCTGGCTCATGATTTATATTCCTAAAACTTTTTTGTTGAGTTCTTTATCGCTATCGGCACCAGCGAAATCATCAAAACTTACGGCCGTTGGCTTGATTATATGATCATTTACAAATTGGGCCCCTTCGCGGGCGCCGTCTTCGGGATCTTTAATGCAGCATTCCCATTCAACAACCGCCCAACCATCAAAACCATACTGTGTTAGCTTGCTGAAAATACCTTTAAAGTCGATCTGACCGTCACCAAGTGATCTAAACCTGCCTGGTCTGTCGATCCACGACTGATAGCCACCATAAACACCCGAACGGCCGTTACAGTTTAATTCACCGTCCTTGACATGGAACATTTTGATCCGTTCGTGATAAATGTCAATGAATTCGAGATAATCCATGCCCTGTAATATCAAATGACTTGGATCATATAGGATGTTTGCGCGCGGATGCTGATCCACCGCATCTAAAAACATTTCGAAACTAATCCCGTCATGAAGGTCTTCGCCAGGATGAATTTCATAACAGACGTCAACCCCAACCTCGTCAAACGCATCCAATATTGGTTTCCAGCGTCGGGCCAGTTCAGCAAACCCCTCTTCTACCAGTCCTGCCGGACGTTGTGGCCATGGATAAACCGTGTGCCAAAGCAATGCCCCCGGAAAAGTAACATGCGCCGTGAGACCAAGCCTTTCGCTGGCTTTCGCCGCAAGTATCAGCTGTTCTGTCGCCCATTTTTCTTTTGCAATGTGATCATCCTTGGCATGATCTGGTCCAAAGCCGTTAAACAAAGTGTCATAAGCCGGATGACACGCCACCAATTGTCCTTGAATATGAGTGGACAACTCTGTAATTTCCACACCGTATTTGGCAGCTGTTGCCTTTAGTCCGTCACAATAACCCTGATCGCCAGCCGCTTTTTCCAAATCAAAAACACGGCCGTCCCACGACGGAATTTGAACGCCGCAATAACCGATAGACGATGCCCACTCAACGATACTTTCAAAGCTGTTAAACGGCGCCTCATCGCCGGCAAACTGCGCCAAAAAGAGCGCTGGCCCTTTAATTTGTTTCATATCCATCGCTCCCTAGCATTCAATTTTTGTCCATTTATCATTTGAATTTGTGCTTTTTACCAGTGCTTCAACAAAAGCCATTCCGCGCACACCTTCTTTGATACCGATCAGGCCGTGACCACGGTAAGGCCCGTCGTAAGCGCGAATTGCTTCGGCAAAACCGGTATATAGGTTAGCAAATGCTTCAAGATATCCTTCAGGATGCCCTGCTGGCAACCGACAAGCGCTAGAGGCTTCGGCAGATAAATTGCTTTTATCGACCCCCGCCGTATATGTCTGCATAGCGGCGCCGTGCGGCTTATGAAGCAAGGTATAAGGTTCCATCTGATGCCACTCAAGCCCACCTTTTTCACCGTAGATTTTGATCTTGAGCGCATTTTCCTCGCCAGCACATATTTGGCTGGCTGTCAGCGTCCCACTGGCACCGTTATCCATTTTAAACAGCACCGAACCATCATCATCAAGCTTACGTCCTTCAACATAAATATTCAGATCTGCACAAACATCGCTCATCAGTGAGCCAGAGATATATTCGGCCAGGTTATGAGCATGAGTTCCGATATCGCCCATAGATCCGCTAATGCCTGAGCGCGCGGGATCAGTGCGCCACTCGGCTTGTTTATTTTCACCCGGGTTCTCTTCAAACTGTGAAAGCCAGCCTTGGGGATACTCCACTAGGATTTTTCTGATTTCACCAAGCTTTCCATCTCTCACCATCGCCCGCGCTTGCTTAACCATCGGATAGCCGAGATAAGTATGGGTAAGCCCGTAAAGAAGGCCCGTTTCCTCAACCAATTTTTCCAATGCTTTTGCTTCAGCAAGATCAAGCGTCGCTGGCTTATCGGACATCACATGAAATCCTGCTTTGAGTGCTGCCACTGCTGGTGGGTAGTGCAAATAATTTGGCGTCACGATAGCAACAAAATCCATGCGATCATTTTCCGAAAGCACGGCTTCTTTTTCAATCATCTGTTCGAAATTATCATATACGCGCGCCGGATCCAGAAACAATTCCTCTCCCGCCTGGCGTGATTTTACCGGATCACTACTGAACGCCCCGCAGACCAATTCGATCTGATTATCAAGCCGCGCTGCCATCCTGTGCACCTCACCAATAAACGCACCCGGGCCGCCACCGACCATTCCCATTCTTATTTTACGGTTCATTGAACCCTTGTTATCAGACATCAAAGTTCCCCATTTTATTGCTCCCCAACCCCAAAAATGTAATCAATTACATTTTAATTGGCAAGCTATATTTCCTCGTGTAATATGATATTCCTAAGCAATCAAATAATCTACTTCGACCTAAGCGGGAATTCTCTCATGGCAACAATTCGCGATGTCTCAAAAATAGCGGGCGTATCTGTCGCGACCGTTTCACGAACATTGAGCAAACCCGACAAAGTCTCAGCCAAAACCCGCAAAATAGTCGAAGACGCAATCCAAAAGACAAATTATAAACCTGATATACTTGCCCGTAACTTCAGAACCAGAAAATCTTCTACTGTCGTTGTACTGGTACCCGACATTGCTAATCCCTTCTTTTCACGGGTTATTCGTGGCATTGAGCAAACTGCACAACGCCTCGGATATGCCGTACTTTTGGGCGACACACAGGGGGATAGAAGCCGAGAAATAACCTACGCCAATATGGTTAAAACGTCACAAGCAGATGGCATCATTCAACTGGACAGCCACATCCCTTTTGAAAATAGAAATGACCGAGGCGCCCCAATTGTCAATGTCTGCGACTGTGTCCGCGGTACAGATATCCCGACCATAGAAATTGATAATACCGCCGCCGCCGAAAAAATGACAGATTACTTGATCTCTCTTGGTCATCAAAATATCGCCATTATAACAGGGCCGCCTGATAGCACCATCACCCAAGACCGCTTGAAGGGATATAAACGTGCGCTTGAAAATGCATCAATTAATTTCTCTTCCGGGAATGTTAAAGTCGGGGACTATTCCATTCACTCTGGCACCGCAGCGACATTGGAATTGATGAAAAGCCCGACCCCACCTAGTGCAATTTTTTGCATGAATGATGAAATGGCTATTGGTGCCATTAAACAAACCAAAGATATCGGGCTGGCGGTTCCAGGTGATGTCTCGATCGCCGGTTTTGATGACATTAGCTTTGCTAAATATTTTGATCCGTCGCTAACGACAATTTCGCAGCCCGCAGAAGAATTCGGCTCAAAAGCGATGGCAACACTATTTAATATAATTAACGAAAATGAACCGGTTCGAAAAAATATATTCCTCGATTTTGAACTCATTATTCGAGATAGCACAGGAGCTCATAAAAATGCGCGGTAAACTAATTTTTGCTTTTCTATTTTTATCACTTCAATCCATGTACGCTCATGGGGCAGAAGATAACTGGGTATCTTTATTTAATGGAAAGGACCTCAATGGCTGGACGCCAAAATTTACTGGCTACGATGCGGGTGTAAATTATAAGAATACATTTCGTGTAATTGATGGAAACTTATCTGTCAGATACGACGAATATGATGGTTTTGACAATAATTTTGGCCATATTTTCTATAAACAGAAATATTCAAATTACAACCTCAAGCTCGAATACAGAATTCACGGCGAACAAGTGCCGGGCGGCCCCGGTTGGGGCATTCGTAATAATGGCATTATGGTACACAGCCAATCAGTAGAAAGCATGGAAATCGATCAATATTTCCCGCGCTCAATAGAAGTTCAATTGCTCAATGGTGGCGCCAGCGACGAACGACCGAACGGCAATGTTTGTACACCGGGAACCCATATTGTCATGGACGGAGAACTGATTACCGAGCATTGCATTAATTCGAACAGTGTCACCAATCGCGGTAACGAATGGGTAACGGCTGAAGTCGAAGTCCGGGGAAACGAAATCATTCGCCATAAAATAAACGGCGTCGTGGTGATGGAATATACACATCCGCAGGCAGATGCCCATGACAGCGAAACGCCCGTAACGGATTTGGAACACCTCAGCCCAATCAGCGAAGGCTTTATCGCTTTACAAGCAGAAAGCCATGGATTTGATTTTAGAAATATTATGCTGCTTAATCTAGATAAAGATTAAGTCACCGCTATAAAAACATCCCCGAATAATAACCAGCTGCACCAAATAGTGCTGGTTGTTCTTCGAGGATCATATGGGTTTGTATCTCTTCAACGAACGGAAGCCTTTCGTTTTCTTCAAATTTCGCTCTAAAATCTTCCTCGACGAAATATTTACCGAGTTTTGGAAGCACGCCACCAGCTAGATAGACACCACCCGTTGCATTGAAAGTCCCGGCCATGTCACTAGCGTAACACCCCAGCATGCCAGAGAAAACTTTAAAGGCCTCAATACTGTCTTCATCATTGTCGTCGCTGGCTTTTTCGTTCATCTCTTCCGGATGAAGCTTTAAATAATGCTTACCTTTTATCAATCCGAGCGCATAATATATATTACTGAGCCCCCGCCCAGAAACCAGATCTTCGACGGAAATTCGGTTATATTCTTTGTTAAGCACTCTGGCGATTTCCTTTTCAAGATCACCGCTTGGTGAGAAACCAATGTGGCCGCCCTCGCTAGCAACCGCCTTCCATTTATCTCCCACTGAAACAAGAGCCCCAACCCCAATGCCCGTCCCCGGTCCAACGACGATTTTGTTGCCGCGCTCTTCCATTTCGCTGCCACCACCAATTTGGCGAAGCTGGTCATCACGAAGCAGGGGCAACGAACAGGCTTTGGCGCAAAAATCATTGAGTACCTTGACCTCTTCCATTTTCATAAATGGTGCAAGTTCCGACTGATTAAACTGCCAAGTACCATTGGTCATTGAAACTTCGTCTTTATTAACTGGACCCGCAAATGCGATCGCCGCCCGCTTTGGTTTGGCGCCAACATGTTTTAGATAATCCGCGACCGCATCTTCAAGATAAAGCCAATTTTCAGTCGGCAAGACAGAAAGTTTCTCTAGTTTTATGTCATGATCATCATTTATATAGGCAAGCGCGAAACGCACATTCGTTCCCCCTATATCAGCAACCAGAAATTCCGAGCTCATTTACACTTTTATCCCAATTAAAAACTGTTGCACCATCCTCAACGAATATGATCATAATTCGAAAACCTCTGAAAAATTCTCGTCCAAGACCAAATTCCTTACTTGAAAGATCCTGTGTCAAGTTCAACACTATCAACATATAATGTCAATAATCCATTTATAGCCAGGTAATTTTTCTACTCAGCCCAATATAGAGTTATGGGTACATCATTTTGATGAAGCAGAAAACTTATTGGCAATTGATCAGTTTTTTCTTGAACCGCTTTCTCGAGAACGTCCAGTTTCTTTTCGCCGTAAAACAGCAGAAATACCCTTTTGGCATCCAGCAACGCGTTTAAGGTCATACTCATCCGCGCCACATCACCACCACCGCGCCGCACCGGATGGCAAAGCCGTTTATTTTCACTGCTCATCGCATCCCGCGTGTCCGCAAGCCCGGGGAAAAGTGACGCAACATGGCCGTCTTCGCCCATACCAAGTAGAACCACATCAAGTGGCAGTGGCATGCGCTGCAACTTACGTTCTGTTTCGCTCTGTCCCACCACAGGGTCGGCACCCTCCGATTTCAATCCTATATAGTGCGCGTTTGAGGCTTCATTCTTAAGCAGTGTTTTTCGGATGAGCTTTTCGTTGCTATCGTCATGTGTTGGCGCGACCCATCTTTCATCGGTCGGCGCGAACCAAACCTTATCCCACGCAAAACTCTGTCCGGAAAGCCGTTCGTAAAGTGGGCCCGGCGTCGTTCCGCCCGAAAGCAACATTGATGCGGAGCCGCGCTCATCAATACCGCTGGAAAGCGCTTCAAGAACATCCCCCATGAGAGCCTCAAATAACGCATCGCGGCTATCAAACTTATTTACGTTCAGTGAACTCATCTGCAGCACTCATTTCCTAATCATCAAAATCCGGCCCGTTGGAACCGGCGACATACGTTTTCATTTCCTGATTTGTCGTCGCCCAGGCCTGACGAATGGCATCAATCCATTTCCATGACGCCATGATTTCATCATCACGGACAAAAAACGTCTGGTTTCCTTTAATGACCTCTCCGATCAATCTCTCGTACGCTTCTGGAACACGTTTAAAATTTTCGTCATCAGTGCCGATTTCCATCTGATTAGCATGAGACTCCAATGCTTCGTCCGCCCCCATCAATTGCTTCATCATCATATGAATTGAAACGGTAAGTTCAGGCTGGATCTCAATCACCAAGTGATTACCATGGGCCGTATCATAAAGATCATTGGACGGCGGGTTAAATTTAACACGAATTTCTGCAAATCGCCGCTCCATTCGCTTGCCGGTTTTTAGGATAAAAGGCACTCCACGCCAGCGACCATTATCGATGTTTACTTTGAGCGCAACAAATGTTTCACCTGTTCCGCTGACAATATCGCGAACGGGTTCAAGTTCTTCCTGATAACCCGGCACCTTTTCGCCGTTTATTTCACCGGCCACATATTGAGCACGAACCGCACGACCGGATACATTCTTATCTGTAATAGGACGCAGGGCCTTGATAACCTCTATCTTTCGGTCGCGAATATCATCCGCAGACAGACTTTTCGGTGCCTCCATAGTGATGTAGGTGAGCAACTGCATCAAGTGATTTTGCACCATATCCCTGAGTGTTCCTATGCGGTCAAGAAATTGCGCCCGGCTTTCAACACCGACCTGTTCTGATACGGTAATCTCAACATGGTCAATATGCTGATTATTCCATACAGTCTCGATCAAATGATTACTGAAACGAAGGTGGAGTATATTTTGCACTGCTTCTTTACCCAGATAGTGATCAATACGGTAAATTTGCCTCTCACTAAAACAGGACGCTAGAATGGCGTTTATGTCTCTGGCGCTCTCGAAATCTTCACCAAGTGGTTTTTCGACCACCACCCGGGAATATTCTGGATTGAGTTTGTTATTTTCAAGCTGCGTGCAAATTGGTGCAAATAGCGACGGCGTTACCGAAAGATAATAAATAATGTCGCGTTTATCATCTTCGCTCTTCAGTTCCATAAAACTGATCAACTTGCCCCAATCCCCATCACCCGAAAGTTCAATATCAATATAAGACAGGATAGCTTCGAAATTTTCCCAGCCTTCATCGCTAAAATCGTCGCCGACAAAATGTTCAAGTCTTTCTCTTACCCGCGCTAAAAAAGCCGCCCGCTCAAGAGGTGCCCTGGACACGCAAAGAATTCTAGTCCCATCACGCTTCTTGCCGTCCCTGAACAGATAATAAAGAGACGGCAGTAATTTGCGTAACGAGAGATCACCAACTCCACCAAAAATAACGATATCGAGCATAATGTTTGTGCTTCTTTAATTCCAATATCTAAAAATGTAATCGTTTACACTATCGATTTCAATACATTTTTTCGCACTCATAAAAGTTCCCAAAAACCCTAATTACCACCAGGTGGCATATATGGCAGTAAGCACCATAAATACGGACACCGCGACCAGATTATACCCTGGCGTAGTGTGGAAATCTGCTTTCTCCACCCTATGAATATGTTCACTTTCTTCCTTCACCAGAAGTGATGTACCGATTGCGAGAGCAAGACATATTACAAAAATGAAATTCATACGGTCTAAAAACGGCAGTTCCGGCCAAGCTAATTTAAACGCCAGTGACGCCACAAAAGATCCAATAGCAGCCGCCAATGCCCCAGCAGGAGTTGTCCTGCTCCAGAACATACCAAGGATAAAGATCACGACGATTCCAGGAGTAAAGAAACTAGTAAATTCCTGTACATATTGGAAAGCCTGATCAAAATTACCAAGTAACGGTTTGGCACAAATCATTGCAATAATCAGAGAGGTCAAACTAACCATACGTCCCACCATCACGTAATGATGCTGGCTTTCGTCTGGTTTATAATGACTATAAATATCCATGGTAAATATGGTCGAAATACTGTTTGTCATAGAACCAAGTGATGAGACAATCGCAGCAACGAGAGCTGCGAAAACAAGCCCCATCATCCCCACCGGCATTAAGGTCATAAGCTGTGGGTATGCCTGATCAGGATTTTCAAGGCCCGGATTGATCACTGCAGCGGCGATGCCCGGCAGAACCACAATAATAGGCATAATAAGCTTAAGTATAGCGGCGAAGGCGATCCCTTTTTGCGCTTCCTGGATGCTTTTAGCAGCCAGTGCGCGCTGAATAATATATTGGTTGAAGCCCCAGTAAGCAAAATGAAGTACCCACACGGCACCGACCAAAGCCGTTATGCCAGGAAGATCTTTATAGAAAGGGTTGTCCTTTGCGAGGATCATATCAAATTTTTCAGGCGCTTTTTCTGTTAGCGTTATAAACCCGTCAATAACCCCAGCGCCGTCGCCGATCATATTCAGGGTAATATAAGACAGATAAAGACCACCGATTATCAACAATACCACTTGAATAATATCAGTAAAGGCCACGGCTTTAAGTCCACCGTAAAGCGAATAAGCTGCCGCAAACGCACCAAGGAATATAAGCCCGTATACGATATCAACATCAGCAACAGTGTTGATCGCAAGCGACCCAAGCCACAGTACTGAGGTTAGATTTACAAATATATAAACACCAATCCAGAAAACCGCCAGTACTAGCCTCACATTGTGATTGTAACGGCGTTCCAGGTATTGCGGCATGGTGTAAATACCGTGCTTTAGAAATATGGGCAGAAAATATTTCCCCACAATCATAAGAATAATTGCTGCCAGCCATTCATAGGATGCAATACCAAGCCCCACCGCATATCCGGATCCCGACATACCAATGATCTGCTCAGCGGAAATATTCGCTGCTATTAGTGAGGCACCGATGGCCCACCAGGTTAATGAATTTCCGGCAAGAAAATAATCTTTTGTGTCTTTTTCATGGCCAGCTTTTTCACGGGAAACAAGGCTCGCGACTATAATCAGACCGACCACATACGCGACAAAAATACCAATATCGATCCCGGTAAGGCTCATCAACTATTCCCTTGTTCTTGCTGATTATTCGTGAAATAACATTACTCATAAAAAAATAAACTTACTATCAAAAAATAAAATCCATTTTAAGGATATCTTGGAACAGAAAATTCTCAATCACATCAAAAACTCTATTGCACCTATATTATTTGGACTATTTCTAAGCACCTCCGCATTTGCTGCGGACGGTTTTGAAACGGGCGGTAAAAACCCCGATGACGACAGCGTCATTTATTATTTCGGTTACGGCTCCAACCTTGATGAAAGTTATTTCAAACAGTGGACACCAAGTGCAAAGCGAGTAACGCTTGCCAAACTTCCCAACTATGAAATCCAATTTCGTAAATACTCCACTGATCTTGAGGGCGGCATCAGCAGCATTGTTCCAAAGCCTGGCGGCATGATCCAGGGCGTCGTTTACACCATAGATAAAAAGGAAATGGAAGCACTGGATATCCTTGAAGACGTTCCACTTGGCATCTATAACCGCGAAACGTTTAAAGTTATCGCCACTGACGGTGCGTGGTACAATGCTGATCTTTACTATGTCGCCAATCCAAAAGGACCTTATACACCGTCTGTCAAATATCTTGACTACATGATCAAAGGTGCTAAAGCGCAAGGTATTAATCAGCCTTGGATTGATTATTTAGAAGCACTACGCGCCGAAACACTCGCTAATCAGAAATAAAATATAACAGTTTCCACCCCCTAACCAAAAAAACGCAGCCTGCATTGATACACACAGACTGCGTTTAATTAATTCTAAGAACGGATAATTCTTAATTTTACTCCACTGGTGCCGTTAGTTTGAGAATTTTTGGCATCGGCATATCTTCCAGAACATATATCGCCCCGTCAGCCCCTTCGCTCACATGACGCAACCTATGACCCGGCTCATCAAGAAGCCTTTCTTCACCAACAACACGATCGCCGGAAAGTACAAGTCTCGACATATGCTGTGATGACAGTCCGGTCAAGAACAGATTTCCTTGCCATTGTGGGAACATCTCGCCCGTATAAAACATCATAGATGAAGGAGCCAGTGATGCCGGTCCCCAATAATATATTGGTTGTTCTGTTCCTTCTTTGACCGTGTGATTGCTTCTTGGCGGATCAGAGGGGGGCAACGGACCGTACGCAACATACGGCCAGCCGTAATCTTTCCCCGCGTTGATGACATTTATCTCATCACCTGAACTGCCACCTTGGTCAGCGACCCAGAAGTCACCCGTGGCCGGATTTTTTGCCAGACTGTTTGCATTTCTTAGCCCGACCACATAAGCCATATCATTGACATCATCGTTGCCCACGAAAGGGTTGTCGCTCGGCACCGATCCATCCTTGTTGAGCCTTAGGATCATGCCAAGGGTTGCTTTTAGGTCAGGTGAGCCCATGGGGCTCTTGCGTTGGGTGGTGATCAAGAGTTTACCCGTGTCATCAAATGCCATTCGGCTTGGCACCGTATTAGAAATTATTTTTAGACCAGATATGCTCGTTTCATCTTCCGAAAGCTTCGCACTTGCCACACGCCAGTGTCCCCACGGATTGGCCGCCTTTTCCTCACGGGAAAGAGAATTCCATTCGCCCCGCTCCGCACCAAACCTTTTATAGGTTTCGTCCGAATTGTCACTGTCCATACCATCCGGCACTGCAAGATAGCTGAAATAGATCATACGGTTATTCTTAAAATCAGGATCTAAAATAATGTCATTAAGTCCTCTTGACCCCCACGCCCGAACAGCTGGTATTCCTGAAACCGGATCAGAAACGCTTCCGTCTGGCGAAATCACCCGTATGCGCCCTGGCACTTCGGTAACAAGCATATTACCATTTGGCATATGAGCCATCGCCCAGGGGCGGTTAAGGCCGGTTACAAAGTCGCTCACAATATATTTAGCACTTTTGGGTGCAAGTGGGGCTCTTGTTTGGCCTTCAAAAGCTGGGGTAATATTAGGACTCTGCTGTGCCGCTGCAGGCAGCGCAATTGCTGCCGCGGCAATACAGCCGAGCAAAGTAATTCGAAGATCAGTGTATGACTTCATTTAGTTTTCTCCCTGTTTATTTGTGCCGGAAAGTATAGAAGAAGATCATTTTCAAATCAATGCGAATAGGTTATATATATATAAGAGCAATAATATTCAGGATAAGATATGACGATCACGCTGCATCAAGGCGACCTAAGCAAAGAGGTTAAGTTTTCAGGTTCTGTTGCCATAGATACGGAAACCATGGGTCTTAATCCACATCGCGACCGACTTTGTCTTGTTCAGCTTTCAAGTGGTGATGGCAATGCACATTTGGTGCAAATTGCGAAAGGTCAATCCGAAGCACCGAACCTTAAAAAACTTCTTGAGGACAAAGACCTTATAAAAATATTTCATTATGCGCGTTTTGATGTCGCTGTGCTTAAAAAGTATCTCGACGCAGATGTTGCTCCCTCATATTGCACAAAAATTGCCTCTAAACTGGTTCGCACTTATACCGACAGACATGGACTTAAGGATCTCACCCGTGAACTTCTCGGAATAGACATTTCAAAACAACAGCAAAGCTCCAATTGGGGAGCAGAAGAACTCAGTCCAGCCCAACTCGAATATGCCGCATCTGATGTCTATCATCTTCATAAAATGATGGGTAAACTTGATCAGATGCTCGCAATTAGTGATCGCACCGATATGGCTCAAAAATGTTTTGATTTCATACCCACGCGTTGTGCTCTTGATCTTGAAGGATGGGAAAACACAGATATTTTCGCCCATAGCTAAAATTTGATTTCTAATTCGCTCGTTTTACCTTGAAGCAACCCTTCAGAAGCATTACATTTGATACATGGTTATCTAAATTTCCATCATTTCGCCACGATTGGCCGTTAGCAATGCTGCATCCAGATGGATTATGACAAAAATATTGGAAACAGAATATCGTGAACACTCATCCTGATGATATACTTGAATCAAATGAAGCTGTTTCATTCGACGAAAACGAGCGTCAGATAAACCGGGCTATTCAACTCAAAAAAATGGTTCCTATCTTGACGGTAATCGTATTTTTGTGTCTGATTTTCTATCCAATACTCGCGTCCCGTGAGAATAGTTTTACGCTTGCCATTGATAAGCTTCCCGAACGTGATGAAAAAGCCAAACTTATCAAGCCAAGCTATGTGGACATTGATCGCAACAATAATCCGGTAAACATATCCGCCGCCAGTGCAACCCGCGAAGAAAATGAAGATACCAATTATTTCTTTACGGACCTGGTCGCACAAATGTCACTACCGACGGGTGAAGGCATCGAAGTGCATGCTAATCGTGGCACACTCAATACAAGTACCCAGATCATAGATCTTGGGGGTGAGATAACCATTTCATCGGAAACCGGGTTTTTGCTTCGATCAACACAAGCAACATTTTTAATTGCTGAAAAAATCGCCGTGGGTAAAAACGGCGTCTCCGGAATTGCCCCTTTTGGAAACTTTAGCGCCAATAATTTTAACACCAATGTTGAAAAAGAAATCATCACCCTTGAGGGAAATGTACGAATTAGATTTGATCCCGACAAGCCAATGAATATTTTTACAAACAGTGATACAGAACTTGCTGGAGGAAACAACAATTGACTCTCATAAAGAATTCCAACTTTAAAACCATCATCCTATCCGCTGTTGGATTGATAATTGGATCTATAAACGCACAAGCACAGGTATCCGCACTTCGCGATCATGAAGTCCAAAATCCTGTCGACATCAGTGCCGACCGTCTTGAAGTTAAGCAAAAAGAAAACATCGCCCTGTTTACCGGGAATGTGGTGGTCACACAGTCCGATATGTCACTGGTCTCGGACCGCATCACCGTATTTTATCAAGGCGACCGGGATAAAGATAATTCTTCATCCATTTCAAGGCTTGATGCGTCAGGAAATGTCATAATGACCTCTCCCACTGAAACCATAAAAAGCACATGGGGTGTCTATGATTTTACAGAGAAAATTATCACTCTTGGTGGCGATGTCGAATTTAGCAATGCGGACGGTCAGATAAAAAGCCCCAGACTTCAGGTTAATTTATCAACCGGGCAAATTACCATGGACGGTGGTCAGGACGACGGCGAAAGCTCAAGCCGTGTGAGTGGTCAATTTAGGCCCCCTGAAAATTAAAAGAAAACCAATTGAAGATATTGAAATACATAAAAAAATACTTACTTGTTGTTAATCTCTTTAAGAGTAAAATATAGAACATGGAAAAGATAATACAGCTTTCAACATCTGATCATCACCCTTCCTCCCTGGACGAAGGACTTGTGGTCGACGCCGTTGAAAAGAAATACCGAAAAAAAGTCGTTCTGCGCGGTATATCCATGCAAATCAGAAAAGGTGAAGTGATTGGCTTGCTCGGTCCGAATGGTGCCGGTAAGACCACTTGTTTCTATACGATGGTTGGGTTAGTAAAGCCGGATAGTGGCAGAATACTTCTAGATGGACATGACATTACCCACATGCCCATGTACCGCCGTTCACGGCTCGGAATTGGTTATCTGCCGCAAGAATCTTCTATCTTCCGCGGCATGACCGTTGAGGAAAATATTTGGTCGGTTCTAGAAATTTGCGAACCAAACTCACAAAAGAGGGCAGAAAAACTTGAAACCTTGCTTGATGAGTTTGCAATTCAGCATATCAGGCAGTCTCCGGCTCTGGCCCTCTCCGGCGGGGAACGCAGACGGGTAGAAATTGCAAGGGCGCTGGCCTCCGCGCCTTCATATATGCTTCTTGACGAACCATTTGCTGGCATCGACCCGATCGCGATTGCCGACATACGAAATCTGGTTTCTCATTTGAAAGATCGGGACATAGGCGTCCTGATCACCGATCATAATGTAAGAGAAACACTGGACATCATCGACCGAGCCTACATAATTCATGATGGTCAGGTGCTGATGTCAGGCACACCAAAGGAAATCGTCGAGAATGAAGATGTTAGACGTGTTTATTTGGGTGAAAATTTTAGTTTGTAACAGGAAAGTTTAGATGGCATTAACGCCGCGCCTTGACATAAAACAATCTCAATCACTGGTGCTGACCCCCCAGCTGCAGCAAGCCATCAAAATGCTGCAACTCTCAAGCGCCGAACTGGTTGAATTTGTCGCTGAGGAAGTAGCGCAAAACCCGCTCCTGGAATATGACGAA
>CAXBLS010000054.1:0-20490 GCA_963976585.1 uncultured Kordiimonadaceae bacterium | reverse complement strand
AGCGTAGAGCCCTTCTTGACTGATCAGTTCTTCGTGGGTACCGCTTTCAACGATTTTGCCATGATCCATCACAACAATGCGATCCGCTTTTTGCACGGTGGCCAAGCGATGCGCGACAACAAGAGTTGTTTTATTTTGCATTAGTTTTTCAAGTGCTGCCTGGACCAACTTTTCATTTTCCGCGTCCAGTGCTGATGTTGCCTCATCAAGTAGGAGTATCTGTGCGTCTTGTAGCACCGCACGAGCAATTGCAATTCTTTGGCGCTGTCCGCCCGAAAGTCGGGTGCCACGTTCACCAAGGAACGTATCCATTCCCTCGGGAAGACGGTCGATAAATTCATCCGCACGTGCCGCCTTCGCGGCCGCAGCGATCATTTCATCGGTTGCATCCTGATTGCCGTAGCGAATATTTTCAGCAATAGACGTGGCAAAAATCATACTTTCCTGACTTACCACACCAAGATGTTTTCTCACATCAATCGGATCTGCATCGCTTAACGCCACACCGTCAATGGTAATTTTCCCGGCTTGTGGATCATAAAAACGCTGTAAAAGCTGGAACACAGTTGTCTTCCCAGCTCCAGACGGGCCAACGATTGCCACAGTTTCACCGCCTTCAACACTTAAACAAAACTCTTCGAGGATTTTTTCTGTCGGCCTAGACGGATAAGCGAATGTAACCTTTTCAAATTCGAGCCTTCCCGTCGATGGTTGCGGAAAGGTAAGCGGATTTTCGGGTGCCTTAATCTCTGATTCCGTGGCGATAATTTCAAGACATCTTCCTGCCGCACCCGCCGCACGTTGAAGTTCACCATAAACTTCGGAGAGAGCGCCCATAGCCCCCGCCACCAGCACAGCGTAAATCACAAACGCAGTAAGCTCACCGCCGGTAATATTACCCGCTATCACATCACGCGCGCCAAGCCATAGAACCAAGTCTACCGCTCCAAAAACAAGTAAGATGATAAGAAATGTCAAAATTGCGCGCATCCGCGTCCGGTCAATAGCTGCGCCAAAGGCCGTTTCTATAAAACCTTGATATTTCGTGTATTCAAACTGTTCCTGAGTATAGCTTTGAACCGTTTGTACAGCACTAATCGTTTCATTTGCAGTTGCTGATGCGTCAGCCAATCTATCTTGAGAGGTACGGGAAAGGCCCCTGACCTTCCGACCTAAAAGAATCAGCGGTGCGACTATAAAAGGCAGTAGCAAAAACACATATGCCGTCAGCAACCAGTTGGTGACCAACATCATAATGAGACCACCAATTAGCGTAAGAAGATTTCGAAGGGCAACCGAAGCTGTAGAACCAACAACCGATTGAATGACTGTAGTATCGGTATTAAGCCGAGACAATATATCGCCAGAGCGGTTTTTTTCAAAAAACACCGGGCTCAATGTGAGGATTTTACCAAATACTTCACGGCGAATGTCTGTTACGACTCGTTCACCAAGCCATGTGACTAGATAATAGCGGGCAAAGGTAGCAATGGCGAGAACGATGGCAACTCCAAGCAATGCCAGAAAATAAAGATTAATAAGATCAATGCTAACAGAAGAGAACCCCATATCAATGATACGGCGAATAGCCTGTGGGATCGCTAGCGTTGAACCCGCTGCAACCACAAGCGCAATCATCGCTTTGAAGATTGTACTTTTATAAGGAGATAGAAACACCCATAACAGGTTGATTTCTCTCACCTTCCTAATTGGCGCATCTTCGGTCTTGGTTCCATTTTTACGGATATTGTTTTGATCTGCCATTTATTAAAAACTGTTACCTTATCATTTTATAACTCAGGGGATATAGCACCTGAGGAACGATCAAACAATGATAGATAAGTGATCAGGCGTATTTTTTAGATAAAATGTGCTATTTTACCACATTCGAGCTTGCACTCTTTAGGTCACTTGGGTATATAAGCGCATTGAAAATGCTCGAGCAGATTTGGAATTTTGCTCAAAGAGATAGAAAAGAGATTTAAAATGAAAAACGACATTCATCCAGATTACCACACAATTAAGGTGGTCATGACCGACGGCACATCATACGAAACACGCTCTACTTGGGGCAACGAAGGTGACACGCTTACTTTGGATATTGACCCTAAATCACACCCAGCATGGGTTGGTGGTACCAAGCAAGTTCAGGACAAAGGCCGCGTTGCACAGTTCAACAAGCGTTTTGCCAACTTTAAATTATCCAAATAAATTAAATCATTAGATTTTTTGATGAAGGCTTCCTGATTAGGGGGCCTTTTTTGGTTTGAGTTCTCAAAGTTCCTCAATTTTATCCAAAAGACCCTGCACAGGGTTCTCGTCCCTGCCCGGTGTTTCATAAAGAATCCGATCAAGGCGCACGATTTTTCCATATAGGGATCTCGCACGTCCCGAATACATAAGAAAGTCTTTGGGAAATTTTTCAGTATCACAGCCAATGGGCTCATCAAAAAGATCGGCATTTGTAAGGCGGCTGTTTTTTTCAGACGCTTCCTGCGCTGTAACCTCACCGGAGCGCGCGCCTTTCTGCATCAGGCACCACGACATTGCCTGCATAATACCAGTGGTCATACGGTTACATTCGACCGTATAAAAACCCATCAGTTGAGGGCCAAGCTCTTTGATATTATCTTTCTTGTTTAGCTGAAAATATTCGACCACGACGCTACTTAGATCTAATGTCTCGTAATAAAGTTCATCGAGAAGCTTGGAATCTAGGGTTCCGTCTTTTGCTATAGAGTTTTCAAGCATAGTGTCCTCTTAAGTGGTCATGATTAATATTTTTAAAATATAATGATTAATATCATATTTGCATATTGAAAAAGAAAAAATCCACCATATTTAAGGATTGTAGGGCATAGACTGGTTGCCAAAATGGGACAAGTCACTGCTCTACACGAACAAAACTTAATTTTGCATCTGGTCCTCGGACATTTGCAAAATTATATCGCTTAAAACGTAAAGGATATTAAAATGAGAGCATTAGACTTAAGCCCCCTTCTTAAATCAACAATCGGTTTTGATCAAATGAACCGAATATTTGAAAACGCCGTTGGAAATAATGACGTTTCCTATCCGCCTTATAACATTGAAAAAATCAGCGAAGATGATTACCGCATTACCATGGCACTGGCCGGTTTTGGTGAAAATGATTTGAATATCGAATTGGACGCCGGTGTCCTGACGATTTCCGCTGACGGCACCGAAGACGAAGGCGAAAATGAACGTTTCCTTCATCGCGGCATCGCGAAGCGTGCTTTTACGCGGCACTTCCGACTGGCTGACACCATTAAAGTTCTTGGTGCCCAATTTGAAAATGGTCTTTTGATGATCGATCTTCAGCGCGAAGTCCCGGAGCATCTGAAACCAAGAACCATCAAGATCAGCAAGGGCGCAGAAATAAAACCGCTCGTCGATGAAGACGCTGCGTAACCAACCCCATATTATTTAAACAAACTGTCCGCGTCCGCGTGGGCAGTTTTTTTTTGGTCAATTTCCTGTTCCGTTCGTTTAACTTCTGCTTCAAGTACCTTGATCCTCTCCTTAAGCGCAGCAACGCTGTGTACGGTCAGATCTTCTAAGGTGAGTTCTTTCAAATGCGACCCTTTTGGGATGTCTAGTTCATCGTCGTTCATTTTATCCTCTTTTATCGCTTGTGCTCTTACCTTTCTATTCTCTATAAAATAGAAGGAGTGTCAATCAGGATTAAACCATGAAAGCCGCAAATATAAAAGAATTCGGTTCTGCCGATATGCTGGAAATAATTTCCGTTGAAAAGCCAGAACCAGCCGCCGATCAAGTTTTGATTAAAGTTCACGCGTCTGGAATAAACCGCCCCGATGTCGTTCAAAGAAACGGGTTTTATCCACCGCCGCCTCAGGCGTCACCTATCCTAGGCCTAGAATGTGCCGGCATCGTAGAAAAAGTCGGTAAAAATGTCACAGATTGGAACGTCGGAGACCTGGTTTGCGCTCTTCTATCGGGGGGCGGCTACGCGGAATATGCGGTTGCGTACCATGGATGTTGTCTGCCTATACCTAGTGGCTTCAATTTGATCCAGGCGGCTGCACTTCCCGAAACTTATTTCACAGTTTGGTCCAATCTTTTCGACCGTGCAGAGCTAAAAATAGGAGAAACCATTCTTATTCATGGCGGTACATCCGGCATTGGCACCTGCGCCATTCAGTTGGCGAAAGCCTTTGGTGCGACGGTCATAACAACATCCGGCAGTGATGAAAAATGTGAAGTCTGTAAATCACTCGGTGCGGACCACGTGATAAATTATAAAACCCAGGATTTTGTCGAAAAAACCTTAGAATACACGGATGGGAATGGTGCAGACGTCATTCTGGATATGGTTGCTGGTGACTATGTTGGCCGCAACGTGAAATCACTTAACGAAGATGGTCGCCTCGTTATCATCGCCGTTCAGGGCGGAGCAAAAGCCGAATTTAACATCCTGCCCGTCATGAAAAAACGCCTCACCATAACCGGATCAACTCTCCGACCTCGCGACAACGACTTTAAAGCAAAGATAGCAATCGCCTTAAAAGAAAAAGTCTGGCCTTTGCTGGAAAGCGGAAGAGTAGAACCCGTCATTGATAAAACATTCAAACTTGAAGACGTGGTTGCTGCTCACAAATATCTAGAAAGTGGACAACACACAGGTAAGATCATTCTCACTCACTAGTTTGCTGTCCCGTTCTACGCCATCTATCGATAGTAGCTACAACGAAATTCGGATCTTCGAGGCCGAGCTGCCAATCGACTGAATAAGACGGACTACCACTACTCGGTAGGTGGTCATCATCAAGCTTATCAACAAGCAAACGGACCGGTGCCTCCACTCCCTCACCAACAGCAAGCGCCTCTCTGTTCTGCAGCGATGACAGTGCATTGAGAGAGCCCTCCGCCCCTTCAGGCATCACGTGAGACACAAATTTCTGGTCCCGTTCATTATTAAGGCGCATCGCAAAAATGGTTCCGCACTGGGAAAGCGCTGATTCCGATACATCAGCCGGTCTTTGTGAAACCAAGCCTAACGACACACCGTATTTACGGCCTTCCTTGGCAATTCGCTCAATAGCTTTTTTCGTAGAATTAAAAATCATAGTATCTGTTGGCACGTATCTGTGTGCTTCTTCACAAACCAATAGAATAGGGCGTGCATCGTTACCACGGCTCCAAACTGCAAAATCAAACACAGCGCGAGATATTATAGAAACCACAACATTGACAATCTCTGATGGGACACCGGAAAGATCAATTGTTGAAACCGGTTTATTATTAACTGGAAAACGAAGGAGCTCACCTATGATAGTATTCAGTGTATCATTGACGAGCATGCCAGAAAACATAAAGCCAAAACGTGGATCACGACGAAGTTCATCGAGTTTATTTTTTAGTCGCAGGTATGGTGTCAAAGTCTCAGGATTATCCAGCTTACCCATTTCTTCATCGAGAAAACGCATCACAAAAGAGAGCTTATAAGGAATTGGCGTATCAACCGTAACCTGTTCCGCTGGAATGCTTTCATTATTATCTAGCCGCGCTTCATAAATGCAGCGGCGTAAGACATCAATTTCGATCATCCGATTTTTACTTTGATAGGCACCAATGAACATTTCTACATGTTCTTCGAAATTCATCATCCAGTAAGGCAATCGCAGATTATTGATATCAAAATGTTCGGCGCAATCGGCAAACGCGGTCTCATATTCGTTATGGGGATCAAGCATGATAATATGAGCATGTGGGAGCCGCTCAACAATGCGGCGGATTAAAAGAGCAACCGTACAGGATTTACCCGTACCTGTACTACCAAGAATTGCAAAATGTTTTCCAAGCAAAGCATCGATATTGATAGATGCTGGCGTTAAATGCTGAGGGAAAACGTTACCCAGGTGAAAATGGTTACTATCGTTATCAGCGAAAATAGCCTCAACATCCCTTAGGCTTACCGGATAGATAGGTTGGCCGGGAATTGGAAAATCCGTCACCCCGCGGTCAAAGATCATACCAGTTTCGGTCATTGGAGCTCTGATTCCGTGGCCGAGAAAATCCAAGGTCATTTCTGCCCTGCTTATTGCACCACCGCCACCTTGAACCGCTTTAACATCACGAACAGTAAGAAACAAAAAGCCTTTACTGACTTTTATCTTCAGGATCGTACCGATTTGACCGGGTGAAAATTCCGCATGTTCACTGTCAAGGTTAGCCATCTCGCGAAGCACTTTCAGCTTGCAAAGAGCCTTGGCCCCGCTGCCACTAATTTCAGTGATATAACCGATTTCCTTAGTGGGCTCTGTATCTTTAAATTCCACTGTGCTCATATCTGCCTCTTGATTCTTTAATTCTTGCGTGTCCATCTATCGTTTCTTCGCTCTATTACAATCATATGATCTAGTGAAAAAAATGTCATATTTGGCAGAATTATAGAGAAACAGAGCTAAAGAAACGGTTAAAATAACTTTAAATGCCCTCGTTTTATCTTTTGTATATTTTTTTTGATTTTTAAAGAGGAATTCGTTGACATTTAACTTTGAGCCATATAGTTTCCCACGAAAGTTTGAAGAGTGCTTTGTCACTTGGGTCATAGAGACCAAAAAAGATAGCTACGTTATAGAGATACGAGAAATATTATGAAAGTCGTTAATTCGTTAAAGTCACTTAAAAACCGCCACCGCGATTGCCGTGTCATTCGCCGTAAAGGTAGAACACTTGTAATTAACAAGACAAACCGTCGTTTTAAGGCTCGTCAAGGTTAAGACATTAATTTAAGTGTTAAAGATATTTGACAGCTGCATCTAATTCGTAGTAAATTGAATTTGTTATAGACCTTGTGTCTGTGGCAAACAGGAGATCGTGATTCCCCCCCAAGGTCACGGTCTCCTTCCTTTTTGGGAAGGTTAAAAAAAACCCATAAATATATATTCCTGAAACATTTTCTGAAGAATTAGATTTTTATGTGACGATCCTGAACTCGGGAAATCCTTAGTACATTCGTTTTACCAGGCGTTCCAAATGGCATTCCCGCCATAATAACGATTCGGTCGCTAATGCTAGCGTAGCCATATTCATAACAAATATAACAAGCTTTATCGATCATATCCTGAAAATCAACAGCATCTTGTGAGTAAACACAGTTGAGTCCCCAAACAAGTGCAAGTCGTCTGGCAGTTCCAATGTTTGGGGTAAGAACAAGAAGTGGCGTTTCCGGCCGTTCTCTGGACGCACGAAGCGCTGTTGATCCTGAACCGGTGTAAGTTACAATCGCCTGAGCTTCGAGGGTTGAGGCCACCTGCTTCGCCGCAGCGCTAATTGCATCTGAAGTGGTTGCCTCAGGTGTCGCAATATCTTTGGAAAGCATACGCCTGTAGCTTGGCTCACTTTCAATTGATGTGGCAATTCGTGCCATAAATGATACCGCTTCTTCCGGATATTCACCCGCAGCAGATTCCGCCGACAACATAATCGCATCAGCACCATCAAACACCGCATTTGCAACATCGGATACTTCAGCGCGTGTCGGCACGGGCGCTGTTATCATACTTTCGAGCATCTGAGTTGCCACTACCACTGGTTTGCCCGCGCGTCTGGCATGGCGGATAATTTTCTTTTGCTTGGCAGGGACAAGCTCCATGGGAAGTTCAACCCCCAAGTCTCCTCTCGCCACCATAACACCATCCGAAACAGAGATAATTTCATCGATCGCATGAACGGCAGACGGTTTTTCAATTTTCGCCATGATCGCAGCTCTGCCATTAATGATGTCCTTTGCTTCCTGTACATCTTCTGGACGTTGCACAAACGAAAGTGCCACCCAGTCAACACCGAGATCAAGAGCAAAACTTAGGTCGTTCTTATCCTTTTTGGTCAATGCAGCAAGCGCTAATATAGCACTGGGTACGTTGACGCCTTTGCGGTTTGAAAGCTCCCCCCCGACCAAAACAGTGGTGACAATTCTACTTTCTTCAACACTATCTATATGAAGACGGATTTTTCCATCATTAAGCAGAAGTTCCGTTTTTGGCTCTACCGCCTCATAAATTTCCGGATGAGGCAGTTCTACTCTTTCACTCGTTCCAGGGGTATCGTCCATATCAAGAACGAATTGCTGATCTTGTTCAAGCACGATTTTTTCATCCGCAAACACGCCGACCCGGAGTTTTGGGCCCTGTAAGTCTGCGAGCACTCCGATAGGGCGACCGGTCGCTTTTTCCACCTCACGTACCGTCGTATAAAGATGTGACGCATCATCATAAGTACCGTGGCTCATATTGAGCCGGAATACATCCGCCCCCGCGTCCGATAGTTTTTTTATCATTTCAAAACTGGATGACGCGGGTCCAAGTGTGGCTATTATACGAGTGCGGCGACTACGATGCATGAAATATCCAATTCTATTTTTTAAAAAATGCGTAACATGCTCGGTAAAGATTCCAGACATCTACCTTGGCACTAACTGCATATGGCGTGTGAATAGAAAGTACCGGCACTCCAAAGTCAATCACATTCATATCCTGACGGGAAAACTCACCGCCGATTGTACCGCCGCCGGCTGTACCCACTTTATAGGTTGCTGTCTGCCACGGCACACTGGCATCATCGAGTGTTTTGCGGATATAGGCGATATATTCGGAATTTGCATTAAAACCACGGCCATAAAGTTTTAGGTTAACCCCATAGCCCAAACGCGGTCCGTTTAGCGGCTCCCAGGCGTTTGGTCGCATTGGATTAATACCGGGATTAACATCAATAGAAATCATGCGACTATTACTAAGCGCACGGCGCACATAACTCTCACGCATATCATCTCCCATTTTCGCTTCTATAAGACGAGAAATCAAATTTGAAAAATACTGTGACTTGGCGCCGGTATTGTTAACATTGCCGACCTCTTCATTATCGACCAGATGTGCAATCGCTGTTTTCGTCGGTGTATCAATATCAAGAATAGCACGCACATTTGTATAGCTGGCAAGACGATCATCCTGTCCGTAAGCAGCAATAAGACCGCGATCAAATCCCATATCACGGGATTTCATTGCTGGCACTAGTAACAATTCAGCCGACACAAGATCGCCGCGTGTAATATCGAAGGTGGTTTTCAGATAAGTTTCGACCTGATCAGATACAGTATCACCGCCCTCTCCTGGGATATGGGCGATAATCGGGTCCATATCCTCAGCAGATAAATGCTCAGCAACAGTTTTATTGCCGTAGCCACGGTCTGTGTGCGGCGAAACTTCCGGTATCATAAAGATCGGATCATTTTCGTCCATTCCAATATTAATCTGTACGGTTGTTCCGTCCTTTTTATCAACACGTCCAATAAGAGCGAGTGGAATATTGGTCCATTGATGGCGCTTCATTCCACCGTGATAATTTGTCTGGAAAAGCGCAAACTCCCCTTTTGAGTAGAGCGGAACATTCTTAAGTTCAAGACGCGGGCTATCAATGTGCGATCCAATCACATGAATACCGCTACTTAGATCGTCGGTTCCGACCACAATCAGGGAAACTGCGCGGTCACGGTTATTATCATAATATCTTGCCCCCGGTGTCATTGGACTATCATCACGAAGCGGCTTAAATCCGTTGGTTTCGGCAATTTTAATGGCTTCGGTAACAAAGGTGAGTTCGGAACGGGCCTTATCCATAAAGGCTTTATAGTCTTCACCAAACGCAAATATTTCCGCCTTTTGTTCTGGCGTCAGCGTTAGCCACGCTGATTTGCAATCCATATTTTCATTGCACGCTGCCGCGGTGGCAGGTGTGCCTAATATCATGCTGCTGACCGCAGCAACAAGGCCGGAAATAAGTAAGGTTTTCATATATTTTGTGTAGTTGTTACCGGACATAAATATCCCTCTAAATGGTTAATTATTTTTCTAAAAAAATATTAATACATAGGGATAGTGCCCTGTACAGGATAAAATCGCCAAATTGTTAAAATTTTTGTGCAAAAGCCCATTGTAAGTCGATATAAAAAATGCCTATTTGATCCTCTTGATCAAATTTCCGCCATTTTCTAATCTTATTTTCGCAAACTATTTAAAAACGGAAGAATTATTTATCGAAATGATCGATTTAATCCAATATGAGATTGCCGTTCAATCAATGGGCTTATCCATGTGCGTTTTCATGGCGTTATTCTTCTTCATGGACAGCAAAGACAAAACCTCAACAAAGAAATCTCCAAGGCGTTTTTTGTCTGGATTTATGCTCACTTACGGAACCACCTTCTTAGATGACCTTCTGATTGCAACTGAAATCACGTCTCGTTACCCTTCATTACATGGCGTTTTTATTCCTGCATTTTTTCTTCTGGGGCCATTCTTGTATTTCTATGTGAGAGACACTTGTGCAATGCACTCTTACACATTTGCCAGACCACTCCTAAAACATTTCATCTTATTTGCAACTTCGATAATTGTATTAATTCCGTTTTATATTCTCCCATCGGATGACAAACAGGTGATATTTTCAGAAAATAACATCAGTTCAACAGAATCGTTATTGCCCTGGTTTGCAATCATTAGCATTTCAATGGTTCATGTAGCATTGCTTATTCAAATGCTTTTCTATCTTGTGCAGTCTTTTAGAATATTGATGCGATATTTCGAAAATTTAAAGGATTTCTTTTCAAATGTAGAAGACCGAAGGCTCGATTGGCTGCGGCTATTGATTTTTATGCTTTCAATATCTTGGGCGGTCTTTACGTATGAATCTGTAGTGGTGTGGCCGGATCTAATGGATGATACAGCACGTGTGGCCACCTCGACACTAGACGTTGCGATTATATATTTCATAAGTTTTATGGGACTGCGACAAGTCGCCGTGTTTAGAGATCAAATTTCATCTCAGAAACATCAGAATAAAGCCAAGACAGATAGTAATGGCAAGCAAAAGTATGCCCGGTCCGCCCTCAGTGAAGAAGATTCCGAGCGTATATTATCTAAATTATATCATGCCATTGCTAATGAAGGACTTTATAGTGATAGCATGCTTTCTTTACGTGGACTAAGCGACCATACAAACATTTCTTCAAACTATATTTCTCAAGTAATAAATCAGAAAACAGATAGCCATTTTTTCGATTATGTGAATCGATTTCGCATTGAAGCAGCAATGAAAAAATTAACCCATGATGGTGAGAAAAATTCAATTTTGAATATCGCCTATGACGTTGGCTTTAATTCCAAATCCACGTTCAACACTGCGTTCAAACGGCACACTGGCAAGACCCCCTCCGAATTCAGGAAAATGCAGATACCCGTCGCAGATTAAAAACAACTCCCACGTCTATTTCTCTTTAACGTCAGAATGTTAAAAGTTCGAATAAACAGGATTGTACTTATTTTTGTATAATCCTACCAATTCGGACGAATTCATTTTTCCACACCTGTAAAAACAAAACCGTGAGGAACGCAAATGTTAAAACATGAAAAACAGATGCGCTTTAAAAACAACGAATTACTATTAGGAAAGAAATGAAATGAAAACCTTTACGAAAAAAATTCTAACTGTAACACTATCATCGATTGGAATGCTGACGTTGCAAGCAGCAACAGCTTATTCTGCAGATGAGAACACGCCATTTGACGGTCCTTATATAGGTGTGGGCGCCGCAATTAACAAATCAAATTCAGGCGCATCCATAACACCGTCAGCGACCACTACCCTGGAAAGCAAATCCAAATTATCAGAAGGTATATATGTTGGATATGGAAAGCAGATGGATCAAGTTTATCTAGGCATTGAGGGCGGATTTTATTTCAACGGAAATGTAACCCCAACCGCAACATTCGGCGCCACAAGTGCTGGTCTAAAATCCAAAAATACTCTCGATCTTTCCGCGCGGGCGGGTTTTGTTGCTGGCAAGGCACTAATTTATGGAGTAACCGGATATACCTCAACAAACTACGAGACAACAGACCTTGTTGTAAACGCTCAAAAACGCCTGAACGGAATCCGTTACGGCGGTGGTATCGAGTATGCAATTACACCGAATGCGAGTTTTCGTGCAGAATACACACACGCCAATTATAAAGAATGGGATGTCGCAAGCGGTACAAACAATATCACTTTTGATCCTAGTGAACATCGTTTTGTCATCGGTTCAGTGTTTCGTTTTTAGAGGCTAATTCTTCCCTAGGAGTTTCGTTCCCATTCAAACTCCTAAACCCCACAGGAGCGGTCCTCCTCACCGCTCCTGTTTTTATTTGAATAAATTATTCTGATCTCTAATATTGTTTATCGTTTTAAACCCAGCTACAAATACCAAATCGATTCATATATTTGGAACTAACATAAACAATATGCCCGCCGAAATTATAAACCCACATGGCCAAGCCAATATCGTTTTGGTTTGCGAACATGCAAGCAATTATATTCCACCGAAATTCGACAATCTCGGCCTTGATGATGAACTGCTTGAACTGCATATTGCCTGGGATATCGGCATTGGTGAGGTGACACGAAATCTCGCACAAATGCTAGATGCCCCCGCCATCCTCGCCCGTTTTTCGCGACTGCTTATAGATGCCAACCGAGGATTAGATCAGCCAGGATTAATACCAGAACACAGCGATGATTATAAAATTCACGGTAATCATGGGCTTACCGAAGCCGAAAAAGAGGCTCGTATTGAGGGTTATTACAAGCCTTTCCACGATCAGGTTGATGCAATCATCCAAGAAAAGGCGAATAACGAGCATGCTCCACTTATATTTAATTTGCATAGTTTTACGCCCAAAATGAATGGGTTTGATCGGCCTTGGCACTCGGGCATGCTTTGGAACAAAGATCCCCGCATCGCAAACGCTCTAAAAGAGAGACTTGAGGCGCACGGATGTCATGTAGGTGACAATGAACCCTACTCTGGACAGGATTTGTTCCATACCATGAATATCCATGGCGTAAGGCACGGATTTCCCCATGTGGGCATCGAAATCAGGCAAAATGAAATAGACCACTCAGAGGGTATTGAAAAATGGTGCAACATTCTCGTAAAGGAATTTAAGGCTATTCGGGAACTTCCCGAAACGCACCGTATCAAACATTTTTAAGGAACTGGATTATGGACGAACAAACCAAACTTGAAATTGAAGCAGCAACCTTCAGGCGTATCATTGCTCACATGCAAAAGAGAACCGATGCACAAAATATTGATTTGATGGGGCTTGCCGGCTTCTGCCGCAATTGTTTCTCAAAATGGTATGCCGAGGAAGCTCTCGAGCGTGGCATCGAAATAGATAAAATGGATGCCCGCGAGATTGTTTACGGCATGCCTTACGGCGAGTGGACCGGTAAATACCAAACACCAGCCACTGAAGAACAAATGAAACTCATGGACGAAAGTCTGAAGAAAAACAAAGAAATGTAATCAAAAGAAAGAAAAAAAATGGTAGAAACAGGTGGTATCGCAGCCGATGCCTTACGTTCATTAATTGAACGTGTCGAACGGCTTGAAGAAGAAAAAAAAGCACTAGCCGACGATATAAAAGATATATATTCTGAAGCGAAATCAGTAGGCTTTGACGTAAAAATCATGCGCCAGATAGTAAGATTGCGTAAAATGGACGAAAATGACCGTCAGGAACAAGAAGCGTTGCTGGACACGTATACCCATGCACTTGGCATGATCAGAGGATAATTTAATTAGGGGAATATCTATGCTACTTAAACACTCTATACTGACTTCACTAATGATTGCTTTAATGGCTGTTCTTTCTTCGTGTACACAGAAAGAAGATAATGATCTTATATATATCCACGCAGGAACTTTAATTGATGTGGTTGGTGAGCATGTCCTCACCAACCAAATCATCACCGTTCGAGATGAAAGAATACTGAGTGTTAACCCATTTGATGACAATATCGCTTACAGCAATTTAATCGATTGGTCTGATTATACTGTCCTTCCCGGACTTATAGATGGCCACACCCATCTTATTGGTGACATTCAGTCAGATGATGTCCTCGCTCCTATCAAAGCCAGCGCTGAAGAAGATATGGCATCGGGTGTGATCCATGCTTATAAAACCATCAAGGCGGGCTTCACCACGGTTATAGATGTTGGTACGTACCGCGCCTTTGTCGATGTAAAACTCCGAAACGATATTAATTCTGGTAAAGTCGACGGTCCACGCATGTACGTATCAGGGGCGTATATCACCGCACCCGGCGGCGGCGGTGAAGTCGTTGGACTTGATTATGACGCCGAAATTCCCGATGAATTCAGGCGCGGTGTGTCCGCAAATGCGAAACAGGTAAAAGAGCGCGTAAAATACCTTATAGACGGTGATGTAGATTTGATAAAAGTTATCGCTACTGGCGCAGTTCTTACAGTTGGCACTGAACCAGGTGAGCCGGAGTTCAGTGAAAGTGAAATTAAAGCTGCTGTCGATGAGGCCAAAAAGTACGGCAAATATGTCACTGCCCATGCCCACGGTGCCGAAGGCATTAAAATGGCAGTCAGAGCAGGTGTTCGTTCCATTCAACATGGATCGCTCATGGACGATGAAAGCATCCAAATGATGGCGGAAAGCGGCACATGGCTGGTTGCCGACATTTACAATGGTGACTATATCAATGAGGTGGGCACCGCCGAAGGCTGGCCGGAAGAAACAATGCGTAAGAATCGCGAAACAACGGACGTTCAGCGTGCCGGTTTCGCTAAGGCGGTTAAAGCTGGTGTCAATATTGCCTTTGGAACCGACAGCGGTGTATACCCACATGGCACAAATGCAAACCAATTTGCGTATATGGTTCGCTACGGACTTACGCCAATGCAAGCGATCAAATCCGCAACAATTTGGGGCGCGACGTCCATGTCACTCGAAGATGAAATTGGTTCAATTGAAGTGGGGAAATATGCTGATATGATTGCAGTAAAAGGCAATCCTTTAAGCGATATCACCTTGCTTGAAAACATCCAAGCTGTAATAAAGGGCGGAAAAATAATCCGTTAGCCCAATTTTTGCTTATTGTTAACCCCTAGATTTGATCGCATCAACAATCTGTTGTGTTCGTTCATCGTCATTGGCGCCTTTTACAACGACGATGGCCCAGATAACGGCGACAATCCATAGAAGCGAAAGCGCGCCAAAGGAAACAACAAACATAACCACGCTAACCAGCCAGAAAATTCCATTAAAAATTGCCTGGAAGATTTTTCCTTTAAGAAGAAGTGCTAGTGGTGGGCAGATTATTGCGACAAGATAGATCATGAGATATCCCTTTAAATAAAAAGTATATTTTAAATTTAGGGGATAAAATAAGAATTTCAAGCAATAATAAAACCTCTTATCGCAGAAATATGTCATTTCATCGCAGAATAAAGATTATTTCTCTTGATCTAGCAAGCCAAGTTCTTCGACCTTGCGGTAAAGGGTGGAACGACCAATTTTAAGACGTCTAGCGATTTCCGTCATTCTACCTTCATAACGCAAATAAGCATATCTGATCATCATCTGTTCAATATGATCAATGGGAAAAACATCGGCATTTTCATCATATATGGCTGTGTTGTGAAATTCTTTAGGGATTTCCAATGTTTTTTTGAGATCGTCTATGCGGCGATTATGTTTCTTGTTTTCATTGGCCATGCGGTCGATATCCGCTGCGATTTGTGGAAAGTCGTGCTCGGTGATCATTTCACCCTCTGACAGGATAACGGCTCGAAGCACCACGTTCTCGAGCTGACGCACATTTCCGGGCCAATGGGAACTATTAAGCAACATAATTGCATTGGTTGTCATTGATTTGATCGGGCGATTTTCTTTTTCACACATTTTTCGAATAAAACTGACTGCTAGTGTCTGAATGTCACCATTTCTCATATTAAGTGGCGGCAACGAAACCGGAAACACATTAAGGCGGTAATATAGATCTTCTCTGAACGCGCCATCATCAATGAGCAAATCAAGTTTTTTATTGGTTGCAGAAATAATTCGAACATCAACACTAACGGTTTTCTCACCACCAACCGGATCAACTTCGCCTTCCTGAAGAACACGCAGCAGTTTCACCTGCAGATCAAGCGGCAGTTCTCCAATCTCGTCGAGAAATATGGTACCGCCATCCGCATCAACAAATTTTCCAGAATGATCATCTTTTGCGTCTGTAAAAGCACCCTTTGCATGGCCGAATAAAATACTCTCAACCAGATTGGCAGGAAGCGCTCCGCAATTAACAACAATAAAAGCTTCTTCTGAACGTCCGCTGGTTTGATGAATAGCACGAGCAAAAACTTCCTTACCAACTCCGCTTTCACCACTCAGCAAAATCGGCACATCGGTTTTCGCACCCTTGCGCGCAAGAATAATTGCTCGCTGCATCACCTCGCTTGTGCCGATGATTTTATCGAATGCGTCCGACTTATCCACTTTGGGACTATGTGACTTACTCTCTTTAACCATAATCTACGTTTCGTTCGTTGCCCTAAGAACTTTGTAAACTGTATCAATACGGGACAAACGTTAAGAAATATACAATTTAGAAAATATAATGTCTCATTATGACACAAATATAACAATTAACGCCCTTACTTTACATATAGGTAATTTTTTATTTTTCCCTAGGTTTTTGGTTAATTTCTGTTAATCTTTTCTGACCGTGAATGATACATGTCAATCATTTTAAACGAATTGATCATATCAAGAGGCTACCAATGAAAATAACAATACCCAAAGAACGTCGGGAACACGAAAAGCGTGTTGCCGCGACCCCTGATACTGTCAAAAAACTGGTTTCACTGGGCTTTAGCGTCATTGTAGAGAAGGACGCTGGTGCACAGAGCCAGATATCTGATAGTCAATACGAAGAAGCTGGTGCGAGTATAGCTGCTGATGCAAGCGCGGCTTATTCCGCCGCTGATATTATACTCAAAGTGCAGCGCCCACTGATGAACACCGAAGGTGACGTTGACGAACTTTCAATGATTAAGAACGGAACTATATTAATTTCCACCCTTGATCCAATCCGAAATCCAGATCATGTTGAGGCCTACGCTAAAAAGAATATCTCTGCCTTTGCCATGGAATTTATGCCACGCATCACGCGTGCCCAAAGTATGGATGTGCTTTCCTCTCAGTCCAATCTTGCGGGATATTCAGCCGTTATTGATGCGGCGTCGGAATTTGGCAGAGCTTTTCCAATGATGATGACGGCCGCCGGTACTGTTGCTCCAGCCAAGGTTTTGGTCATGGGTGTTGGCGTCGCCGGTTTGCAGGCGATTGCTACAGCAAAACGCCTTGGCGCCGTTGTGTCAGCCACTGATGTTCGTTCGGCTGCTGCTGAACAAGTGGAAAGTCTTGGCGGTAAATTCATCATGGTTGAAACTGACGAAGAAGGTGAAACAGAAGCTGGCTATGCTAAAGAAATGAGTGATGATTATAAACGCCGTCAAGCAGAACTGATCGCGGAAACCCTGAAAAAGCAGGATATTGCAATCACTACGGCCCTCATTCCCGGCCGCCCTGCCCCAATTCTTATTACTGATGAAATGGTTGCAAGCATGAAATCCGGATCAGTTATTATTGATCTTGCGGTTGAAGCCGGTGGTAACTGCACGCTTTCAAAACCCGGTGAAATTGTCACTTCCGATAATGGTGTTATCATAGTCGGACACCTAAATGTCCCAAGTCGACTGGCCGCAGATGCCAGCGCACTTTATTCCAAAAATTTACTTAATTTTATAACCCCGCTTGTGAGTGAAGAAGGTGGAGAGCTTGTCATCGACTGGGAAGATGAGATCATCATTGGAACTCTACTTACCAAGGACGGCGCAGTCGTCAATGAGCGTTTGAAGGGAGGAAACTAAAATGGATCAAATTTCACAATTGGCAGATACCGTAACGCATGCCGTCGGCATGTCCCCATTCGTTTCACAATTTTCACTATTCGTGTTGTCAATTTTTGTTGGCTATTTCGTAGTGTGGAGCGTCACCCCGGCTTTACATACACCTCTCATGGCGGTAACCAATGCTATATCATCCGTTATCATCGTCGGTGCGCTTATCGCCGCCGGACCGGCCGACATGAATATTGCGAAGATCCTTGGTGTAGTCGCCATCGGCCTTGCGGCGGTGAATATTTTTGGTGGCTTCGCGGTCACCAATCGCATGCTGGCCATGTATAAGAAAAAGCCAAAAGAAGACAAGAAAGGGGATAAATAATGTCAGAACAAAATATTGTTGATATTACCGCTATCGCTTATCTGATTGCTGGCGTTTTATTCATTATGGCTCTTCGTGGTTTGTCATCGCCTGAAAGTTCCCGCAAAGGAAATTTCTACGGTATGCTTGGTATGGCGATTGCTGTAATCACAACGCTGGCGAACCCCGAAATTGTTTCATATACTTGGATCGTTGTCGCAATCGTCGTTGGTGGTGGTATCGGCCTTGTCATTGCGTCTCGCATTGCCATGACAGCAATGCCTCAACTTGTTGCTGCCTTCCATTCACTAGTGGGGCTCGCTGCGGTTCTTGTTGCCGCAGCTGCATTTTTGCTTCCCTCTAATTTTGGCGTCGTTGATGCCATGGGCAATATTTTTATGGCCAGTCGAATTGAAATGGCCTTAGGTGCTGCCATTGGTGCTATCACCTTTTCTGGTTCCGTCATAGCCTTTGCCAAGTTAAACGGCAATATGTCTGGTGCACCAATTATCCTGCCGGCACGTCATCTCATTAACGCTGCGCTCGCTCTTGCCATTTTTGCACTTATAGGCTTCTTTTCAATCGATGGGGCTTCCGCGTCCGGTGGCGGTAATATCATGTGGATAATTATCGGCCTAAGCTTTCTTATTGGCTTTTTGATCATTATCCCGATTGGTGGCGCTGATATGCCGGTGGTCGTTAGTATGCTTAACAGTTATTCTGGCTGGGCCGCTGCTGGTATTGGTTTTACGCTGCAAAATAACGCCCTCATTATTACTGGTTCACTGGTGGGGTCCTCAGGTGCGATCCTGAGTTACATCATGTGCGCCGCGATGAACCGTTCGTTCATAAGCGTGATTCTAGGCGGCTTCGGCGGTGAAGATGCGGTCGCGGGAAGTGGTGAGATTGAAACCCGTCCTGTAAAGCAAGGAGCAGCTGAGGATGCTGCCTTCATTATGAAAAACGCCAGTTCAGTCATAATTGTTCCGGGATATGGTATGGCTGTGGCTCAGGCTCAACATGCGCTTCGCGAAATGGTCGATATGCTTAAAGAAGAAGGCGTAAGCGTAAAATATGCCATTCATCCGGTCGCTGGCCGCATGCCAGGGCACATGAATGTGTTACTCGCCGAAGCCAACGTGCCTTACGACGAAGTGTTTGAACTTGAAGACATCAACAGCGAGTTTTCTGCAACTGATGTTGCCTTCGTGATTGGTGCCAATGACGTAACCAACCCAGCGGCGAAGACAGACACCACCAGTGCAATTTATGGCATGCCTATACTGGATGTTGAATTTGCTGGAACCGTACTGTTTGTGAAGCGAGGTATGGCCTCCGGTTACGCTGGCGTTCAAAACGAACTGTTCTTCAGGGACAACACTATGATGCTCTTCTCTGATGCCAAGAAAATGGTCGAAAATATTATAAAAGCCTTATAATTCTTCAGGCATTTTGAACATAACGCGCCCGCTTGTCTTATCGGTTATTTCCGATATGGCAAGCGGTGCTTCTCTTTGGTCCATTTTAATGGTCCACGTGACCGCCTCAGTAAACTGTTTGTCCAGCTCGAGGATATTGTATCCTTCAAGGACTTTTTCAATTACACTCTGATGGGAATATTCGGATAGCCCCTTAACAATCACCTCCGGTATTTTTTCGCCAACTTCAAGCTCATCCAATGCGTGATTTACAGTACCGCCGTATGCACGCACCAATCCGCCTGTCCCCAATTTAATGCCACCAAAATATCGGGTAACGACGGCCGTTATTTCACCGATATCAGAACCAAGAAGAACATTGAGCATCGGTTTTCCGGCTGTACCATTAGGCTCACCATCGTCTGAAAAGCCAAGCGCTTGGCTATCGGTTGGCGGCCCAGCGATATAGGCCCAGCAATTGTGCCCCGCATCGGAATATTCGGCTTTTATTTTGGAAATAAACGCCCGCGCACTTTCAACATCGGGCGTATGCTCGATATGGGCAATAAAACGGCTCTTTTTAATTGTTTCTTGGTAGAAAACTGAATTTTTGGGAATATCATATGATGTTTTTGTCATGTGTCCTGATTAACACAGTCACACCATTAATCAAAGGGCGCTTATATTATTCAATTTCGAGTGCAAAGAAGCATCCCCTGCGGGTAAGACCACCCTTTCTTTTGGAATGCGCACTGTGACCATGGTTTGCTTACCAAGTTCACTTTCAACAGTAATTGTACCATTATGCATTTCAACGAATGCCTTGACCAAAGATAGACCGAGGCCTGTTCCTACTTCCGTTTTGGCATAACTGGTCTCAACCTGATGAAATGGTTGCATGATATCTT
>CAXBLS010000053.1:0-20605 GCA_963976585.1 uncultured Kordiimonadaceae bacterium | reverse complement strand
GGGGCATCTTGGGGCATGATGTATGATCAGTGGATACACCCCTTTTATCTTAATATGGTGATCAAAATTTTGATTGCTGTTGTTGTCGCCGTGCAAATCTGGAAAGAAACGTCGAAGCAATGAATTAGAAATTTTCAGGCATTATAAGTGCTGCGCGAAAATCATTGACGTTGGTTCGGGTCGGGCCAGTGATGATCAGATCAGCGAGCTTTGAAAAAGCGCTGTAGCTATCATTGTTATTGAGCATCGTACCAAGGTCGAGTCCAAGTTCTTTCGCGCGTCTCAGGGTATCTGGCGTGATGATAGCCCCAGCATTATCTTCGCTGCCGTCGATGCCATCCGTATCGGCGGCAAGGGCATAAATATTCCCGTCGTCGTTTAGGGAAAGCCCAAGACTGAGTAAATATTCACCGTTGCGTCCTCCACGACCATTTCCTCTCACCTTAACGGTTGTCTCCCCGCCAGATATAACAAGCGTTGGCTTTGTAGGTTTTATGGTTTTCAGGTAGTTTGCTGTTTCGAGCCCTAGTTCGCGCGCGTTACCATCAAGCTCACCCAGATTTATCACGTCTATGTTCGATTTTTTGGCAAATTGAGCTACCTCATTCAACATCGTTGTCGCCGAGGCAATGATCTTATAATTTGTACACTCAAAGTCATCCTTAAGCGTTTCAGATTGCGGACTTTCAAGCCAGTGTCTGACGGTGTCCGATGTGCTGATATCGTATTTTTTTAATATCTCTATGGCATCACGTGATGTTGTCGGGTCTGCTACGGTAGGCCCTGAGCCAATTACCGATGGATCATCACCAACCACATCTGAAATTGCTAAAGTATAAAGTTTCGCTGGATGGCAGTGAGCTGCTAGGCGGCCTCCCTTAATGGCAGAGAGGTGTTTTCTGATGCAGTTAATTTCATTGATATCGGCACCGGATCTTAGCAGTAACGAATTTATTTTTTGTTTCTCTGAAAAATCAAATTGTCCTGCTGGATAGGATAAAAGCGATGAACTGCCGCCAGAGAGTAAAACGAAGACGGTATCTTCCTCACTCAAATTGCTTGCAAGATCAAACACTTTCTTCGATGCTGTAACGGACATATGGTCTGGGATTGGGTGGGAAGCTTCGATAAGTTCCAGATGCTTTAAATACTCACCGTGATAGTAGGGGGCAACAGCCAATCCTTTTATCTGACCTTTCCAACAGTTTTCAAAAGCTGCAGCCATCGAAGCGCCCGCTTTTCCCGCACTTATGACAATTGCGGGGGATTTATTATCAGCAGGAAGATGAGCAGAGAGGGTTTTATGCGCACTTGCCGCTTCGACCGCGACATCCAGGCAACTGAGAATAAAATTTTTAGCATCAAAATCCATGACTATTTATATCATGATATCTAATAAAAATAAGGCGCATTTTAAAAGCGCCTTATTTTTGAATTATTACAAATCAATCCTCAGCGGGATTAAGTAATTTATCAAGGCATACAACCACATATTTGGTCATAGCGTCGTCGACTTGTGCTTGACTCGCGCCTTTCCAGGCGTTTTTTGCTTCTTCATAGGAAGGATATATACCCACAGTATGCAGATATTCAGTGTTAATAAAATCGGTGGTGCGTGGGTCGGATACTTTTCCGCCGAACACTAGATAAAGTTGACCGTCAGTCATCGTTTGTTTGTCCCTTATTTAACTTGATTTTGTTTTAGGAAGCGGTTTCTTCCTCAGCAAATTGAATGCCGTCGATGATATCCTGCATATATTTATTGAGACCTTCGATGCCGCTGGTGCCGATGCGGGCCGTAAAGTCATCGCGTTGGGTAGCAACCATGCTGATACCTTCGATCTTGATGTCAATTATTTTTACATTTCCGTCTTTATCGCTTCTTACGCGCCAATCGACGTCAAGTGCCCTATTTTCCGAATTATACGCCTTTGTACGAATAAAAATATCGGATTTTGCATGAGGCGTAACTTTATCGACCTCAATCTTGGTAGTATCAAGCTTTTTGAGACGCGATGAATTTACTTTAAGGATGAACTCAGGAAATAGGGAATAATATGCTGCAAGCTCTTCTTTGCTTGCTTTTTTGCGGTGACGGCTAAGGCTGATACGAGCGATATAATCAATCGCAAAAGCATCGTTGAGAATTCTGCGGTACTCTTCAAATGATTGCTCTTCTGTCAAATCCTTGTTGTTAAGGACGCCAATCGCTCTTTCTGAAAAGGCTTCGATAAACTCTCTGGCTTTTTGTTGTTCGCCGGGGTCCTGATTATCGGCATGAGCTTCGCTAGTGAATATGAATAATGCAAGAAGAAGAACGCCGGCAAAAAGGCCGATCGTTGCTTTTTTGAATAATGATGTCATCTTTTCCGCCTCAGCGGCCTTAGCGACAATTTTCATTTCTCTGGCGTTATCCATCTTTTCTACCTTACATCTTCATTTCCGGTGTATACGTTATGCACCGTAGAAATGATTATTTTGTTAACGTCTGGGTCAGATGTTAATCTTTTAGCGTTTTTAGATAGGCAATTACGTCTTGACGGTCTTTTTCTTTCTTGAAACCGGCAAAAATCATTTTTCCACGCTTAACAACATCTTTCGGCTTAAGAAGATACGCGTCAAGTGTAGCGTCGTCCCACGTAAGATCTGCTTCGATGATGCCTTTTGAATATTTGTAACCTTCAAATTGGCCTGCTTTTTTGCTGTGAACACCGTAAAGGTTAGGTCCAATCTTGGCCTTATCACCTTTGACAGATGTGTGACATATTCTACATTTCTTCTTGAAAGTAGCTTCACCTTTAGCTGGATCACCTTCAGCAGAAGCGGTAAATGGTACTAATACGCTTGTCACGAATATAACCGCAATTAATTTTAAAACACTCTTCATTTCAAGTCCCTTTAGTTACTATGTCTTTTTCTTGCTTTGCCATAGCAAAAAAATACTCTATCGACAAATTAAATCGTTCAAAACTTTATAAAAACTCATACAATTTAATATAAGCTTAATTGCCATCTTTATGCGGCAAAAATATGACATGCCGCACCTGAACTGTTCCTGAATACGAAAATATTGAAAAAACAACATGTTATAACGTATCATTGGTATGGCTGTGTAAATTCTCTGTGCGAATTGACTTAAATTAACGGGAGTTTAACCTTTAACGTTCAGTATATGAGCAATTTGAATTGTATTTTTTACGCACTGGATTCGTTTTGCGAATAAGGTGTGTTGACTAAAGGTCTTTATTTTATGGCAGAAAATCTTAATAATTCTGATGTTGCCAGGTTAATTACCGAGCCGACTGCTGAAAATCGTGCAGTGGCGGCGGCAAAAGTGAGTGAGCAATTTACCGCTGGAAAACTAAGCGATGATGAAAGAAAAATCGCTGAAGAAATTTTCAAAATCATGGTCAAAGATGCCGAGGTCAGGGTTCGTGAAGCTCTCGCAGAGAGTTTAAAAAATTCTGACAACATTTCCCATGAAGTCGCAGTTGCACTTGCCAATGATGTTGAAGAAGTTTCAATGCCAATGCTTGAGTTTTCTGAAGTACTCACCGACGATGATTTGGTTGAAATTATAAAAAGCCAGGGTAGTGCAGCACAAACGGCGGTAGCGTCACGTGCAAACGTTTCAGCGGACCTTGCCGATCAAATCGTTGAAAATAGTAGTGATGCCGATGTTGTCGCAACCCTCATGAAAAACGAAGGTGCAGTGCTTGAAGAAGGCACTATGGATAAGGTGCTCGATAAATACGGTGATGATGAAGCAGTAAATGTTCCGCTCGCCAATAGGGCACAGTTGCCGATAAAGGTTGCAGAGCGTCTTGTTAATCTGGTTTCAGAACAAGTTCGTGACCATCTGGTTACTCATCATGAAATGTCATCCAACACTGTCATGGATCTTTTCTTTAATGCGCGTGAGCGTGCAACAGCGAACCTTATTCACGATGGTGATGATGGAGTAGGTTTTGCCGATCTGGTTGATCAACTTCATGAAAATGGTCGACTTACCGAAACACTTATATTCCGCGCTCTTTGTCTTGGCGATGTGATCTTTTTCGAATTAGCACTTGCCAAACTTGCAGGTATTCCCATTGGTAACGCCTATCAGCTTATTCATGACCGTGGCGATCTTGGCCTTAAGGCAATTTATGAAAAATGTCAGTTTTCGCCGGATCTTCTTCCTGTGGTACAAGTGGCACTTGATGTGGCAAAGGAAATGGTGTCCTCAGCATCTGATGATCCGTTAAGATACAAGAGCCGTATGGTTGAGCGTATTTTAACACGCTGTGAAAAAACCGTGGATGTTGAAAGTTTTGAATATTTCATAAACCAGATTGTCGGCTCAGACGCCGCTTAACTAAGGGTGCCCGGTAGCCACAAGGCGATAGCCGGAAACAACATCACAAGCAGCAGGCCGATAAGTTGAATAATTATATAGGGGACAACACCCCTATAAATATCCCTCATGCGCACCGAAGGAGGTGCGACCCCTTTCATATAAAATAGCGCAAATCCAAACGGTGGTGTCAGGAATGATGTTTGCAGATTTATGGCAACAAGCACCGCAAACCACGGAAGAACTTGTGTTGCTTCAACATGCCCACCGAGATCAAGAGCATTTAAGACTGGCGTAAATATTGGTAGGACGATGAGCGTGATTTCGATCCAGTCAAAGAAAAAACCAAGCACGAAGACGATCAGCATCAACACGCCTATGATCAGCCATGGTCCTCCTGTAAATCCGCTCATGAAATTGATAATTAGATCGTCACCGCCCAGTGATCTGAACACATAGGAAAAAGCGGTTGCACCGACAAATATGCCAAATATCATGCCAGCGGTCTTTATGGTTTCATCGCACATTTGCCAAAGCTTTGATATCGAGAGCTTTTTCTTGATTGCTGCAAGCAGGAGTGCGCCAAAAGCGCCGACCCCGGCAGCTTCCGTTGGTGTGGCAAAGCCGGCAAAAATTGAACCGAGAACAAGTGAAATAAGTAGGATAGCTGGAAGAAAACCACGCATGATAATATTGGTCAGTGAGCTATTGTCGTCTGGGTCTTGTTGGTTGTCGGCGAAATGTTTGCGGCATTTGAACACTATATAGATGAGATATAATGCGGCGAGCATCAGTCCTGGTACCAGCGCCGTCATAAACAGATCGGTCACCGAAATCGATAAAAGGTCACCCATAATCACCAGCATTATGCTTGGCGGGATTAAGATGCCGAGCGTACCGGCAGCGGCGATCGTGCCGCTGGTGAATGGCTTTTCATAATTTGCCACGAGCATTGCCGGGAAGGCCATAAGCGATATCATTACCACGCTGGCGCCGATGATCCCTGTGGTTGCAGCCATAATCGTGCCAAGAAGGGTTACGGACATAGCAAGGCCGCCCGGTACTCTACGGGTCAGCGTCTGAAGGCTCTCCAGAAGTTCTTTGGCAATGCCACTGCGCTCAAGTATTAAGCCCATAAAAACAAACATTGGGATAGCGATCAGAACGATATTTTCCACCACGCCACCAAAAATGCGCGAATTAATAAGGAAAAATTCTTTAAAATTAAAAATATCAAAGCCCACGCCGATTAACCCGAAGAAAAGCCCGATGCCACCAAGGATAAAGGCAACCGGATAGCCGGAAAAAAGACAGATGGCCAGCGCTGGAAACATCAGGAGCGGCAGAAGTTCTATAAGACTATGCATCGCTTTTTTCCTGCTTCAAGAGCACAGAAATTGCTGAAAGTCCCAGCAGCAGAAACCCAAGGGGAAGGCAGGATTTGATAATAAAACGGTAAGGCAGGCCGTCTGCGGTCGCTGACATTTCACCCGCAAGATACGATTTTACGGTAAAATCAATGCCGAAATAAATAACAACGCCGCAGTAGGGCAACAAAAAAAACAGGCACCCGACCACTTCAATCAGGCGATTGGTTTGTTGCGTGAATTTTTCTCTAAGAAGATCGACACGGACGTGAGCGTCCTTCATATAGGTAAAGCCAAGGCATAGAAGAAACAACGCCCCGTGCAAATGCCATTCAAGCTCTTGCAGCGAAACCGAACTCGTATTTATGAAACGTCTACCAATGACATCGACTAGGATTGTCATCATCAGCGCCAGCAGAAAAAAACGCCCGAGATAGGACGTTGATTTCAATATATGATCAACGGTCCGTTTTAATATAGCCCAGTTCTTTCCATGTTTTGTATGACAGTCTGAATTTTTGCAGCGAAGTCCACGCGCGATTAAAGTCCGGGTCCTTTTCTGCTTCTTCTTTTGCAACTTCTAGCCATGCGGCCTCAAATGCATCTAACATTTCATCGGGCCATTGATGAAAGATCGTGCCGCTTTCTTTTAACTGGTTGATTGCTTCGGCTTGAAGGGCTTCGCCCTCGGCAATACCAAAACGCATATTATCGCCGCAAGTCGCATTGATCTGGGCCTGTTGTTGAATGGAAAGACCGTTCCATTTTTCCAGATTGATCATCAACTCAAAAAATGTTGATTGCTGATGCCAGCCTGGGAAATAATAATGTTTGGCAATCTTATCAAAACCGAGTTTCTGATCAACGGCCGGAACTGAAAATTCAGTTGCATCTATAGCCCCAAGTTCAAGTGCTGGAAAAATATCGCCAGTGGCGAGAAGCTGGGTTGATACACCCAATTTGCTCATCACCCGCGCGCCAAGACCAAAGAAACGCATTCTTATGCCCTTTAGGTCATCCAGTGTTTTTATCTCATTCTTGAACCAGCCGGACGCTTCGGGTGGACTGATGCCACAAATGATGCTGTGAATATTATGTTTATGATAAATATCTTCAAATATTTGCTGACCGCCGGCGTTATAATACCAGGCCATATACTCAGCACTTTCCGGCCCAAAAGGGATGGCTGCAAAGGTCTGTAGGGCGGGAACTTTACCGCTCCAAAATCCGGGTGATGACCAGGCGCTGTCCAGAGCGCCGTAAGAAACCGCATCAAACGTCTCAAGAGGTGGAGCGAGGGCACCGGGTTCAAAAAACCTGAACTTGATATTGCCGCCAGAGATGATTTCTATCTGTTCTTCAAACCGTTTCGCCATTGTTCCAAGTATGATCAATGTACTGGGATAGGTACTGGCCATCTTGAGGTTAACAGGTTCGTTTATCAGGGTGTTTTCAGGCACATTATCGCTGCCACTTCCACATGCTACCAGGGTTAAAGTTGCCAGTAACAGTGAGGTGGTTTTAATCATTATATTTTAAGACGTCCAGTTGCTTCGGCAAGGGCAAAATAAACTTTACCAATATCAGAAGTTATTAGAGTTTCGCTATATACAGTTTCCGTGGATTCGTTGAATGTTGCAAGCAATTCTTCAAAAATTTGCAGAAAGCTATCAACATTCTTTCTAAACTCAGTGCTGTCAATATAATGGCTTCTGATTTGTTCTACGGTCTTCTTACCAATATATTTTTTTATCTTGCGTATAAAAAGATTCTTATCACCGCTCAGATAATTGTCCCAGAGGTCTTTGGGTACGTCACCTTCCAGATAACTGCTGATATCAATAGCCTGTGACTGTAGCTTTTCCATGATTTGCGCTGAGATATGAGAGAAATTGTCACTATTGATGCTCTTGAGCTTTTTTTCCATAGCATTGGCATTTGCTGCCAAACTATGGCTGGAAAGCTGAATGGCGTTGATCATCTGCTGGTATCTCTCGGCGTTTCGTTCAAGAGCTTGATTGGTTTCTTCCACCGCCTCGACAGCGGTGTTTGAAGCAATTTGAATACTGTCGGTGCTGCGCAGAAGCTCGCTTGCAATGCGTTTTATATTCTCTTCCGAGCCAAGCAATGTTTTTTCGGTCGACGCTTCAAGATGGCTAAGTTCTGACATCATGCTGGCAATTTTTTTCATGCTTTCATTATGTTCAACCCCGACGTTGTTGGCCGTGGTCAGCCACTCTTCAATTATTTCTGAAGTTTCTTTTTCGCGTCCGAGAATATGATCACTGGCTTGGAGGCTGGCATTTTGAATTTCTACAATGCTATTCTTACTGCGGTTTTGAATGTCGGCAATTTGGTGCGTCAGCTCTGTTGTTTGGCTAATGATGCTCTCTATAACCTTTTGACCATGCGTGCCAAGATTGGTTGAATGTTTTTTAATTTTGTCAATAGAAATGCCGAGACCGTCTTCAATAGCTGAAATACAGTTGAGCATATTTTGATGCTGTGACTTGATTTCATGCTCAGTGGCAATCATTTTGTCCTGGAAGCTTTTGGCATAATTTTCAAGTGATTGATGTTCATCCTGAATCAAAGTGGTACGGTCGATCATGTTGATCCGGGTGTCACTGAGTGATTTTTCTATCTTTTCAGATTGTCCTTCAATTGAGGAAAGCACGTCACCGAGAAGGTTTTCGGTTTCAAGCTTGTTATCTGCGATAAGTGCGGACAGACGGTCTATATTTGTGCCCATAATATCTGTGATATTTTCGTTGCCGCGTTCAAGATCAGCTTCGATGTTTTCAAACTGGATGGATATATCTTCACCAAGAGAGGTTGCCTTGTCGGTTATCGTGTCTGTTATCTCATCAAAGTTGTGTTTGATATTCTTCTCAAGATCGCTTGAAACGCGGTTCAGATCATTAGCAGCTTCTGTGAAATAGTCGCTGGCTTTGGCAATATTTATCTTGCTGGCCTCTGTTGCGTCTTCGATAGACGTTCCCATGGACTTAGTCTGTGCTTCAATAGCGTCACCACTAGCGTCAAGGTCCTTGATTGTTTTATCAGCAATTTTGGAAAGTTCCTGCGCCTGCTTTTTAATGCTTTTGGTAATTTTATCGCTTGTTTTGGACGACTTGCCACTTAGGTCATTAATGGTATTGGCCTGTGTTTCCAACTTTTCACAAATAGCACTTACTTCGTCCATCAGTGATGTCATGAAATTATTGAGCACAGCCCGTCTCTCATCAAAACCGTCTACGATTTCACTCAGGTGATGATAGGAGTGGTTGGTTTGATCGGATACGTCATCAGAAATTTTCGCTAATCTGGTTCCCAAAATTTCGAGAGTTTCTTCGATTTGTTTGCTACGGCTCTCCAAAGTTTTATTCTGTAAGCTCATCTCGTTATTGATGAAGTCGGAATGTTTCTTTGTTTCGTCGCTTGTTTTTCTGGCGTCTTCTCTGAACTCTCTAAATTGTTCCGTGATTTTGTCGCTACGGTTTTCAATTTCGGTCGCCAACTGCGTGATGGCGTCTCTTTCGCTTGCGAGGGAGTTTTTAATTCCAACCGATTTCTCATCGGCATCAACGGTTGCCTTGAATAATTCCGATATTTGTATTTTAAAATTTTCCTCAAGCTTAGCAAAGCGGTTTGTCGCTAGATCACCTGCGGCTTCAATTTTGTCGATCTCTCCTTTTAAATTCTCAATGATTTTGACAATTCGGGATTGGGTGATCTCAACGGGGTTAAGAAGTTGATCAAGGCCGGCTTCAAGTGAGCGGTAATTTTCCTCAACTGGATTGATGCGCATGACCACCAGGCAGACGATCCAGATCATAATAAGCGGCAACGAGACAGCAGACAGAAATGTGGCCAGTTCTATGAGCGGCAATTGAAGTATATCTAAGTCAGAAATTTTTCCGAGATAGACACAAAAAGATACCCAGACAGCGCTAAGCAGCGCTGCCACAGCAATCGACCAATTTCGCTTTATTTTTATCCAAAAAGAAGTGCTTTGCGCGTTATTTGAATTGGAGTGTTTTAGCGATGATGGGTGTGCCGTAACCACTTGTCTGGTTTTTACGCTCTTCTTGTCACTCATTTAACTCGTCCACCATGAAATATACTTAACTTTCTTTATTCTATCATCACCGCCTGTTCATCGCAAGCGGTGCTCTTTGCTCGAGTAATGCCTTTTTATAGCTTCTGAATGCTTATTATATCATTAAAATGTGGTAAAATTATATATTTACGGATAATTTTAGAATTTGTTTACCATAATGGGGTTTTATAGGTAAAAACAATGATAATTAATTGAAGCATTAGGACTATTTATGAGTGGGATTGATTTAAGTCGAATTAGTGTTCTGGTGGTGGAAGATAGCCCTTTCATCCGTTCACTATTGGTCAATAGTATTAGGATTTTGGGAGTGCAGTCGGTCAAATCGGTAGATGACGGGGCCGAAGCGATTGATTTTATTAAGCTTGTGGAAGAAAACCCAATGAAAGCGGGAATGATGTCAGTTGATATTATAATCTGCGATTGGGAAATGAGCCCGGTCAATGGATTGATGCTGCTGCGCTGGATTCGCCGTCACAAAGATAGCCGTGACCGCTTTAAACCTTTTGTGATGCTTACAGGTTATTCTGAGCCTAAAAGAGTTCAGGAGGCACGAGATATGGGGGCGACCGAATTTATGTCAAAACCGTTTTCTGTCAATGCGCTGGCCGATAAAATAAAACAGGTGATTTTCAAGCCGCGACAATTTATTCATACAAACAGCTATTTTGGTCCCGATCGGCGCCGACAGGAAATACCCATCAGTGGTGAAGACCGCCGAAAATTTACCTATGATAGCCCGGAAGTGGAGATCGTAAATGTCTAAACCAGGTGTAAAAGTCCGTTTCTACCGCATTAAAAACCGACTTAAAGAAAAAGCAGCTGGCCTTGGAATGGACGCCAATGCTGAAATCGAATTTGATGAAGATCTGCTTTCGGAAGCTGAAGAAGCTCTCAATGAAATGGCGGAAGATTATCCTGACTGGGTGATGAGCGTGATAGATGAACTGTTTGAAGTTCACCGACGCTGCGTTGATGACGAGGTGAGCCGTAAAGGTTATTTTGAACGCATTAATTCAATTGCTCATGATATGAAGGGGCAGGGTGGTACATTTGGCTATCAACTGATCACCGACTTCGCAGAAGGGCTTTATAATTTTACATCCTCAGGCGCCGGGCTTTCTGATAACCATGTGGAAATCATAAAGGCTCATATCGATGCCATGCGCGTGGTTATTCGCGAACGTATTGAAGGTGATGGCGGTGATATTGGTGGCGAGCTTAAAAAAGGTTTGGAACAATCAGTATTGAAATATAACACCCGCAAATAGATTATTTGCTTGTTACCGCCACCCAGTTTTTAAAGTCTTCTGCCTTTTCAGCCATAAACTCTGGCCATGGGTCGTTATTGTTTTTGTGAAGCACACGCGCGTTTCGTCGCCATTTTGGTCGTTCATCACCGAAGCTCCAAAATGGAATTTCAGATGACATAAACCAAGTTTCAACCCCCGCAAAGCTGCTTTGCATTGTCGGTGCTGACGCGGGGCCAATAACCATATCAAGCGCCGTCATCATCGCCGTAGTTCCTTCAAAATCATCTCTCAGATCAAGCTCTTCGAAATTGTGGATCTTTATTCCGGTTTCTTTTTCAAGTTCATCCAGCTCTTCCTTACAATCACCATATTGCACATTGACGAAATTTACGTCTTTATTGCTAAGGATTGGTGCCCAGTTGAGGAGGTCCGTATAGTTTCGGGAGCGATTGGCGAGCTTAATTCCGCTTCGCCATGCGACGCCCACAGAAACTTTCTTGGGAAGCGTCGTAATTTTATCTTTCCAATATTCCATTTTCTTGACGTCTGGACGCAGTATCGCTGAGGCGTCTTCCTCAATATCACTATAATCCGGCCATTTAAACATGGAAATATCACCCGATACAACCTGGTAATCATATTCTGTTAAGTCAAAATCCGGAAATTTCATGAACATAATATCATGCTGAGGATCAACCATAGCCTGCTGAAGACCGACTTGTGCTTCTGGAAAACTGCTTTTAAAAAGCGGGACCAGTCGTTCATTACAGGCAATACCAACTTTTGCAGCTTCATCAATCAACTGTTTATTCAGCCAAGTGAATAATATTTCGTCGCCAATACCTTGCTCTGAAAAGATAAAAATCTTTTTGCCATTGAGTGGTTCCCCTTTCCAATAAGGTATTTTATTAAAGTTTATTGTATTTTGTATTTTGCTACCGTCGAAACGCCATTGATATTTTTCCCATGCTTCTGAAAGGCGTTTGTTTCTAAGGAGTATAGTTGATAGATAAATGTTTGGTTGCTTCGAATTAGGGTCTATTTCAAGCGCGTGTCTAATTGCTGCTTCTGCTTTTTCCACCTCGCCAATGGAATAATAGGATGGCGCGATATTATTGAGCGTATTAATATTGTCGGGATCAAGTTTCAAGCTTTCCTCAAAAAAGACAAGAGCGTTTCCCGGCCCATCCCGAAAAGAGACGATAGAGCCTAACGTATTCCATAGCGCTTCTTCCTTTGGAAATACGGGTAGGATATCCTGAAGTAGGGCGATGGCGTCGTCCTGCCGTCCCAATTCACGCAGAGCCGTCGCATAGTTATTATACCCTACAGGATCGGATGGATCTAATTTGATGTGATGCTCGTGAAATTTGGCAGAGAGTTCAAGCATACCCATTCCATGGGCAGCATTGCCAAGAATTATCACATTTGCCACATTGTTCGGGTCGGCTTCCAACGCATGTGTCATGAGTTGAAGTGCGGCTTGTCTATTACCTATTTTAAACAAACTGTCAGCAAGCATAATAAGAAGTTGCGGATCAGATGAGCTATATTCCAATGCCTTGTTAAGATGCTTGATTGCATTTATATGGTCATTGGCCTTATTAAAGGCTAGGCCTTTTTTATAGAGTTTAAGGAATTGAGCCCGTGTTTTTGGAAGTGAGGGTTCATTTGATCCGATCTTGCCGCGTTTTGCCATTTATATGCCTTTTTATCCCGTTCTTTATTTAGAATATATTGAAAATATAAAAAATTAATAATCATTTTTATATTATATTAACCATTTAATTGTGAAATGGTTAATACAGCTATATTATCTTTTTTATAAGGTAATAAATAGGAAAGAAAAATAATGGCGTTGAAATTATCGTTAAAGCCGGGTGAGAAATTTGTGGTAAATGGTGCTGTGATTGTAAATGGCGACAGAAGAACCACTGTAGTACTGCAAAATAAAGCTTCGTTGCTGCGCGAAAAAGATATCTTGCCTTCGGATCAGGTGGACACGCCTGTAAAGCACGTCTATTTTCCGATCATGCTGATGTATATGGACCCGGCAGGGTTTAAAAAATACCACGAACAATTCGTGCTTAGAATGACAGAATTTTTGGGAGTGGTAGAAGATCCGGAAACAAAACTGCTTTGTGTTGCCATAAGTAAAGAGGTTATGGACGGCGAATTTTATAAAGCACTTATGAAATGCAAAAAGTTGTTTGCATATGAAAATGAGAGATTAGCCAATGTCCCTTAATGCTTATGAGACTGCACGTCAATCATCCGAGAAACCACAGCAAACAGAATATAGGTTGTTTGTTGAAGTAACCCGGGCATTGATGGATGCCAAGGGATTAACCAAGACTGACAAGAAACTTCATGATGCACTGCATTGGAACAGACGCATGTGGTCGACATTTGCCACCGACTGCGCCATTGAAGGAAACCAGCTTCCTAAAGTGCTCAGAGCACAGATTATTTCCCTTTCGATATGGGTTGGCAAACACAGCTCAAAAATCATTCGGGAAAATGAAGATATAGAAGCGCTTATTGACGTGAACAAGGCTGTTATGGAAGGCCTTGCACTGCAAGAAAAGAATATATCAGCGCAAAATGAGCAGAATCAAACAACTGCTACACCTCAAGATGCCAGTACTTACGGGCAAAATCCTCCAGCTTCTGGAACTTCCATTAAAGTATAATATAGTTAATTATTGTTAACTATATTATTTTTTTTGTTGTAACTCATTATAATATATGATTTATTGGACTTGTTAATGAAAAGGTTAACTCTGTTAACTTTTTGTTAAGCTGGATCAAATAGATTCGGATGGTTAGTAAGTGTCAGAAAGACACGTTTGTTAACATTTTTAACTGGCTGAAATAATTTCGGCTCTAACTTGGAGCAAAATGCTCCGTAACATACTCTAGAATGGAGATTATATTATGGGTTTTTCCGTAAATACAAACCAGGGCGCTCTCGTTGCTCTGCAAAATCTGAATAAAACAAATACACAATTGAACGTTGTACAAGGTCGTATTAATACTGGTCTAAAAGTTGCTGGTGCTAAAGATGATGCTTCTGTTTTCGCGATCGCGCAAAAACAGCGTGCTGAACTTGGCGGCCTATCTGCTGTTAAATCAAGTCTTGACCGTTCTACAGGTGCTCTTGATGTGGCGCTTGCGGGTGCTGAAGCTGTTTCTGATCTTTTGATTTCATTGAAAGAAAAAGCTGTTGCTTCACGTGACCAAGGTAACGACGCAACTTCACGTGGACTATTGAATAACGATTATCGTCAGCTTGTTTCACAGATTAACACAATCGTGAAAAATGCTGAGTTTAACGGCTTGAACGCTCTTCAAGCTAATAACATCGTTGCGATTGTTGATGCATCTGGTGCTTCAGCTAACGCTATTACAATTACAGCTCAAGATATTGATGCTACAACACTAGCTCTTGCAACAACATCTATTGATACGTCTGCAAACGCTCTTGCTGCGGTGACTGCAATTGACGCTGCTATTAGTAGTGTTAACTCATCACTATCAGCACTTGGTGCGGGTTCTAAACGTATTGAGATTGTTGGAACGTTTATCGAGAAGCTATCTGACGCGATTGAAGTTGGTATTGGTAATCTGGTTGATGCCGATCTGGCTCGTGAAAGTGCGAACTTACAGTCATTGCAGGTTAAGCAACAACTTGGCTTACAAGCCTTGTCTATTGCCAACCAAGCACCTGGAACTGTACTCTCACTCTTCCGTTAATAGGTTATTTGATTTTTGGTGGGGTATTTTATACCTCACCAAAATCATTACTTTAACAAGTAAGGTAAGAAAAAGAGGATATTATGGTTGATGGAATTAACACATATGGTGCGGGTACGACCGTAGCTCGTGTTGTTCAGGACGCTGCTACCCCTCCTAAAAAGAGAGAAGGTGGCGCAGCCACTGATGACACTAAAGCTAGTCAAAAAGCGACTGATACGGTTCAATCTCAAGCCATAAAAAACTTACTAAAAAAAGAAGTCAAAGAAAGCGGTGACTTTGTTAGTCAAGCAGAAGCTATACTAAACAAGGCGCTTTCATTGAAATCCGCCGATACAAAGTTGAGTATTGCAGTAGATGATGAGTCGGGTTTATTCGTTTACAAGGGTATTGATAAGAATTCGGGCGAAGTTGTATCACAATTTCCAGCAGAACAGGTTTTAGCATTGATCGCTTATTACCGAGAAGCAGAGGGATTGGTTGTAGACGAGACCGCATAATTTTTGAAAGTTTAACATGTATTATAATTGTTTTTAGAAAAGCCTGTATGACAGAAGTCATAGCAGGCTTTTTTTATGAGCAATCTAGATTAATATAAGATAGAAACTTTATAGTTACTACACACATTTTTCCATCAGGAACCAGGTTATATCGTCCTGCGAGAATACATCTCTCTTATAAGCAAAGCCATAGTCAACCAGTCTAAGGTCACTGAACCGATCCAGCATTTCACCGCAGAAGTCTCTTTTAAAGAGCCGTTCATTATGCCCACGATAATTTACTGTCATCGGCGACGGATTATAATATTCACAAACCAGTATATAGCGGTTTGAAGCTTCATATAATTTATCATATACCGCTGGCAACATATCAGGATTGATGTGAATGAGTACCGTTTTGATTAATGCAAGATCGACCGATCCCTCTGGCGCGTAATCAAGTATAGAGCCTACAAATACGTTATCATCGCCGACAAATTCCTTTAGTTTATCCGCTGCTGCTTGATTTATTTCAACACCACTTTGTTGTTGGTCAGGATAGAGCATTTTCAATGCACGCAAATTCATTCCAATATTTGCGCCAAACTCGATCACAGAATTGACTTTATCCGCGCAGTTGAGGGCTTTTGTAAAAAAGTTGAGGTTCGCTGCAAATAATTCTTTGCTTTTATTGCGGTCGATATAGTCATCACCGAAATTGCCTGCCCAAAAATTTTCCTGATCCGTTTTATATGTCATTGATTCTCTCTTTTTGATTATTCTTGTTTCAACAGACTAAAAAATAGCGAATCACACCACTTTCCATCTGTCCAATGTGTTTCTCTGTGACGGCCATCAAGTTCGAAGCCCAGCGTTTTAAACATCTCCTTTTTTGGCTCATCAAAATCATAAATTTCTGCCCACAACCGATGTAAATTTAATTCCTCAAAACCATATTTTATAAGGGTTTTTGCCGCGTCGATCGCCAATTCGTCGTCAATATAAATATCGTTGTGACCTAGATATATTGAAAAGTCAGCGTTGCGATCTACCCAATTTATGTAACACAGCCCGCAAGCACCGAGCAGGGTATCATCATCGTCAACTACTGAAAACATTCTCACTTTATCATCTTTAAGGACGATGTTTTCGTACCACCATATTTGTTGGTCCCAGCTAAGTTCTCGATATTCTCTGAAGTACTTTCTCAAATGTGGCTTGTTACGCCATTCAAGCAATGTTTTTAAATCATTCTCTTCAACGGCTCTAAGATATGTTTTCTGACCTTTTATCATTTCTTGCTCACTTTTTATCCGAGGTCCGTCTTAAAAATCGCTTCGCCCTGTGATTTAGCAGTCTTCATTTTTTTGCCGATTAACTCCGACGTTTCATAGGGGGTAAAACTGTCAGTGGGTGCTGGCCGTAATGCCTCAATGTCGTTTCTTCCAATTGTATGTCCCACGCTTAAATCTCTGGTTGCCCTCATAGACCTTCTTTGTAGTATCACAGATTCTTTTTCATTTTCTTCTATAATTTTTACTCCGTCTCCAAGAGCGGCTTCTATTTCACGGCTGCGATCAACCATTTCTCTCCAAGATTTTGGGTTCATAGAAAATCCGTGATCAGGCCCTTTTCTTGAATTGTCATCCGTGTAATGTTTTTCAATCACTCGCGCACCAAGAGCAATTGAGCCAAGAACAGACGTATCTCCAGGTGTGTGATCGCTTAGTCCTAGGACCATACCGGGATATTTTTGTTTGAACGTATTTAAAACGTTGAGATTAATATGGTGAAAATTCTCCAACGAGCCAGTGTAATTGGTATTGCACTGCATAAGAATTATGTCTTTGTTGTGAGCGAGAATGGTATTGACGGCCTGTTCGACGTCGGACATCGATGATGCACCGGTGGCCAGAAGGACTGGTTTTTTTCGCTGGGCGATGTAGGTGATAATTTCTTCGAAAGTGATGTCTCCGGAGCCGATTTTAAAAGCCGGGACAACCGGATCTACTTCGTCCACAAGTTCTATGGAATAGGGAGACGTAAAAAAATCGATATTAGCGGCTTTACACGTTTCAACAAGGATGTTTGTCCAGTCGAGGTTTATGCTTGCATCTTCGTAAGTTTCAAAAACTGACTTTTCCCAACTGCTTTGATGGGAGGCTTTTCCGCCCAAAGCTTTAAACCCGAAATCGCTGACAATTGTACTGGCGGTAAAGTGTTGAAATTTTGCAGCGTCCGCACCTGCCTCTGCCACAGACCAAATTAGTGCTTTAGCCCGTTCGATGTCATCATCATGATTTGCGGCAATATCGGCAATAAAATAAGTCGGGTTATCCAGCGATATTTTGCGGTTGTTGATAAATATTTCCTGGTTATATCGGGTCATATATTATTCTTTTTCCAAGTATTCCGCCGCGAGGCTTTCGATTACATCATCAAGGTTTGGCAAGGGATGATCAAGGATTTTTTCGGCCTTTGAAACATCAAGCCCTAAACTTTCATTTCTGTCAATAGTGTGCTCGAATTCCAGCATTGATACTGTCTTTGTATTTGCGCAGGAAAGTCCAAGTTTGTTTGCCAAAGCAAGAATGAAGTCTTTCTTATTTGTGACCTGCGTGCTCGCTAGATTAATGATGCCACTTGCGTTTTGTTCAATAAGCTCAAGTAGGTTTTTTGAAAAGCTCCGCACATCAATGCTTGAGGTGTAGAAGTCATCGAAAAGTTGCATTTGTTGTTTTTTATTGAGGGTATCAAGTACCCACTCAACAAATGTTGGGCGTTCTTTTTGACCTCTAAATCCAACGATGTTAGTCCTGACAACCATTGTACTTTCATTCGTTAGCGCAAATTCTTCGCCAAGTTGTTTGGTTACGCCATATTGATTGGTAAGTGTCAGCGGGTGAGTTTCATCATGTTTAGTATCCGTATCACCAGTATAATAATGATCGGTAGAAACATAAACATACTTAACGTTATGTGTGGCGGCGAACTTTGCCAATTCTATGGATGGTTTGGCATTTATTTTATAGGCGAGATCAGGGTCGCTTTCACAAAGGGCCAGATCAACCAGTGCTACTGTATTTATAATGACATCAGGTTTTTCAGAGTGGAGCAATTTATGGAGTGCTTTTTCGTCGGTTATGTCTAGCGAAATGTCTGCATTAGCGCGTGCAACGCCGGTCACAGTTTTCTTTTGCACTTTCAATTCGCTCATAAGCGCCTGACCAAGCAGACCTGTACTACCGATTACAAGAAAGCGCTTATCCATGCGGCTCGCCTTTGTTGAATGACTGGTTTGCCTTGTAAAGAAGTTCTGCTCTTATCCAGTCTTCCTCTGTGTCAATATCCTGAACTAGGTGTCTGGGAAGAATAATCGGAATGGCTTTGTTTGAAAGAACAGGAATATCAGCCAGGAACGCATCAGGTTTCCCCCAATAAATCTGCCCCGCATCATGATAACTTTCCTCAAGGTCCTGAGATCGGGTAAGAAAATGTTCCGGCTGAAACATTTGAAGACGACCGCCCTTGAGCATCACAGCACGCTGGATCGGGAAGGGGAAACTCGTGACTGTCATGGCATATTCGGCATCGGGTTCTCTTAAAAGCATCTCTCTACCAGCGATTATATCAGTATATCTCACGAATGGTGCAGTGGCATAAAGACAGCAAATAAGATCAAGGGCCACATTATTTTCTCTAAGCCATGTTATGGTATGTTTGATGACATCGATGGCGGTTGAGAAATCGTCCGCAATATCTTCGGGGCGCTCGAATGGCACTTCAACACCGTAAGAGAGTGCCACTTTTTTGATTTCAGGGCAGTCGGTTGAAACGATGATGCGGTCAAAACAGCCACTCTTTTGGGCGGCTTCAATGGTATAGGCAATAATAGGTTTTCCCAGAAAATCACGAATGTTTTTTTTGGGAATTCTCTTGCTGCCGCCTCGCGCTGGTATCAAGGCAATATGCGCCATTTTCCGAATTCCTTTATTTTTGCCACTTATAGCAGAAATTAGCCATTAAAACACCATTAAAGCTTTGTTATATATGATTTTTCATGTAAGCTACAGCGAATATTTTATATTATTTCGAGGATGCGCTCTATGAGAGACTTTACAACAGATCTTTCCTATCTTGATGGAACGTCAATGTTGATCACTGGCGGGACAGGGTCCTTTGGCAAGAAACTGGTAAAAAAACTTCTTGATGAAGCCAATCTAAGTCGTTGCATCATCTTTTCTCGCGATGAACTAAAACAGTTTGAGATGGAACAAACGTTAAGAAATCATCCAAAATTCGCTACACTCAGGTTTTTTATTGGCGATGTTCGCGATCAAAAAAGGCTCCTTATGGCACTTCGCGGTGTTGATTATGTGGTGCATGCGGCGGCGCTTAAACATGTGCCGATTGCTGAATATAATCCGTTTGAATGTGTCAAAACCAATATTCTTGGTGCGGAAAATGTTGCTGAAGCCTCGATCGCTTGTGGTGTTAGGAAAATCGTCGCCCTTTCAACCGATAAAGCGGCAAGTCCGTTGAACCTTTATGGGGCGTCCAAACTCGCGTCGGACAAAATTTTTGTCGCAGCTAATAGTTTGGGTGGTTCACAGGAATTTTCGTGCTCGGTGGTGCGTTATGGCAATGTTCTTGGATCACGAGGTTCGGTTATTCCGTTCTTTAGAAATATGATTGATGAAGGCACAGATTATTTGCCGATCACAGATATGCGAATGACACGTTTTTGGATCACCATTGATCAAGGTGTTAACTTTGTTCTCAGCAGTTTTGATATGATGCAGGGCGGCGAGATTTACATTCCAAAAATCCCAAGTATGAAAATCACCGATATGGCGAGGAATGTTGCCCCAAACCTTCCTCAAAAAGAAGTGGGTATTCGTCCTGGCGAGAAGCTTCATGAAATTATGATCACCAAAGATGACGGTAGGCAAACCATTGAGCTTGATGATCGCTATATCATAAAACCTCAATTTACGTACTGGAGTGACGATGCTTATGATAAGCTCGGAGCGACGGAAGTTACGGAAGGTTTTGAATATACCAGCGACAATAATTCAGAATGGCTTTCCGATGAAGTCTTTCAAGAATTACTATCTAAAATCTAGATAAAAAAATTTAAGAAAATCTTATTTCCGATAAAGATCAGAAGGTTGATTTTTAAGTCAACCTTCTGTCTTTCGTCAGAATGCCCTTTATTGGTTATTAACCACCAAAGAGATTCAGAATTGATTGTGGTGCAGAGTTGGCGATCGATAATGCCTGAACACCCA
>CAXBLS010000052.1:0-21694 GCA_963976585.1 uncultured Kordiimonadaceae bacterium | reverse complement strand
GATCGATTGCGGTATAAATGACATGAGCGGTCATAGCGCAAGGTAAATCATTCAACGCCGCGAAAGGAATAAAATCCGTCTTTTTTAAATCATCAAGTGATGCGTCAACGACAGGCAATTTTTTATGGCTGTCCACATCCGCGCGTCCGTGGCCCGGAAGATGCTTCATCACAGGGATGATGCCTCCAGCGAGCATACCTTCAGCCGCAGCACGTGCCAGAATTGACACCTTGTTTGGGTGATCTCCGTAAGCGCGGTCGCCGATCACTTTATCGGCACCGCGATAGAGCAAATCGGCGACAGGATAACAATCAACAGAAACACCCACTCCTGAAAGATTATCGGCCATCAGGCTCGCGTGAACTTGAACTGCTGCGGTGGCAAGATCAGGATTGGTTTCATATAATTTTGAATATACTCCCGCCGCGGGATAGACCGGCCAATGGGGCGGGCGAAGCCGCGCGACGCGGCCACCTTCCTGATCGATCAGGATCGGGGCATCATCATGACCGACAATTTCGCGCATCTCATCGGTAAGTGCCTTTAATTGTTCCGGATTTTGGCAATTTCTCTGAAATAGAATAAATCCGTAAGGACGAAACTCCTTAAACAGCGCTCTTTCGTCGACACTTAACTCATATCCTTGCACATCTGAAATAACCGGATGATACATTTATTTTGTAACCACCATACAGCCTTGATTGTTTTTCTTTAATGATGCGCAGACATTATCCGCGGCCTGACGACTGTCAATCATGCCACCACGCACACGGTAAAACACGCCTTTGGCACCCAAATCTACTCTCATATAGGTGGGAGAAAGGCTCGCCAGGGCCGTACTATTCTTCTTTTTGGCTTCTGACCACAATGCTTCCGCTTTGCTTTTTTCTGCAAATGCACCTATCTGGATCATATAATCGCCTGTCGTTGCTTTTGCCGGCGGCGAATTCACCACAGCGGCAGCGGCCGGCGCAATCTTCTCAGATTCCTTTGCAATTTCGACTGTGACTTGCGGATGGTCTTCCGCAGGTTTTGCCTCAGGGACAGGGCGTTTTAGTGGAATTTCAGAGCTCGAAGATATTACATCATCGTCTTCCCGGGGAAGATTATCGACCCGGTCAAAGACTTCTTTATCCTGAAAACGAATTTCCTTACCGCCCGGCTCTACCGGTTTTACTTTAACCACCGAGTTATCAGCACGCACCACTGGCACTGGCCCCATGTCGGTTGGTTCAGTTGTGTAACTGAGCCAGATGAGAACGCTGAAGCCCGCCAGTACAAGCACCGTCACTGAGGTCAGAATGGTGCGCCTTTTGGAAGTCATCCCTTTTCTGGTAAATTCTTCCGGGATAGGGCGTAACCAAGACGCGTTATCAGAATTTTGTTTGGCCAAGTTAATTACCCCTTTGTTACACTTTACATTTCGGTTACCGGCTCAACCCCCAGAATTTTAAGACCAGCGGCAATAATTTTTGAAAATGCCGTAATCATTGCCAGGCGGCTGAGTGTAATTTCCTTATTATCATCAATAATAAAGCGCAGATCAACCCTGTCATTACCTTTATTCCACAATGCATGAAATTCTGAGGCTAGATCATAAAGATAATATGATATTCTATGAGGCTCATGAGCAAGAGCAGAACTTTCGACAACACGTGGCCAATTGGCCATGGCTTTGATAAGCTGAAGTTCACTTTCGTCGGTGAGCAGTGATAAATCTGCTTTCGTAATGTCAATATCCGTGAACGCTTCGTCAGCCTTACGCAGAACTGAGCAAACCCTTGCGTGGGCGTACTGAACATAAAAAACCGGATTGTCTTTTGATTGCTCCGTCACGCGGTCAAAGTCGAAATCAAGCGACGCGTCATTTTTGCGAGTGAGCATAATGAAGCGGACAACATCCTTACCCACTTCTTCGACGATATCGCGAAGGGTAATAAAATTACCAGATCTTTTGGACATTTTAATCGGCTCACCACCGCGAAGCAGCTTGACCATCTGGCATAGACGTACATCCAGCGCCGCCTTGCCGTCCGAGAGAGCCGTGAGCACAGACTGAACACGTTTTACATATCCCCCGTGATCGGCGCCCCAGACATCGATCTGGTTATTAAAGCCACGGTCCATCTTATTTTTATGATAAGCCACATCAGCAGCAAAATAAGTCCAGGAACCATCAGACTTTTTCAGTGCGCGGTCGACATCGTCACCAAACTGCGTTGATTTAAACAGCGTTTGTGGGCGTTCTTCCCAATCGTCCGGCAGCTTTCCTTTTGGCGGCTCAAGCACACCAGTGTAAATCAGGCCTTTTTCTTCAAGCTGCTCAAGGCCCGCTTGAATACCACCATTTTCATGAAGCGATGTTTCCGAGAAAAATACCTCCTGCTGAATACCAAGTGTTTTTAGATCGTCACGCACGAGATCCATCATGGCACTTGATGCAAAGCTACGAACTTCGGAAAGCCATTCACTTTCTTCTTTATCTTTGAATTGATCGCCGTATTTTTCTACAAGAGCCTCACCGACAGGTATCAAATACGCGCCGGGATAAAGACCTTCGGGAATATCTCCAACAGTTTCACCTAGTGCCTCTAGATATCGATGGTAGGCGGAACGGGCGAGCACATCAATCTGACCGCCAGCGTCATTGATATAATATTCACGTGTCACATCATAGCCAACATGATCGAGTAGCGTTGCAAGTGCATCTCCAAAAACTGCCCCGCGGCAATGGCCCACATGAAGCGGTCCCGTCGGGTTAGCGGAAACATATTCCACATTGACTTTTTCACCAGCGCCATAATCGCTTCTACCGTAATCAATCCCCTGATCAAGGATCGCTGCGACCTGATTTTGAATGAAGGCGTCTTTTAGGCGAATATTGATAAATCCAGGCCCGGCAATTTCAACACTTTCGACATTTTCATCACCACGAAGTTTTTCTGCGATCATGTCGGCAATATCACGTGGTTTCATTTTGGCCTGCTTTACCAACACCATGGCGGCATTGGTTGCAATATCACCGTGACTAGGGTCTCGCGGCGCCTCTGCGGTTATATTTGCGAGATCCATTCCATCAGGAAGTTTACCCGCATCACTCAAAGAACTAATGATGTCTTTGATGTTTTTTTGAAAGTCTTTAAATATATTCATAGTTCAAACGTTGATGTATCAAATAATCTTTTATGTTCAAGTAGTGCGAACCGATCCGTCATCCCGGCAATAAAATCAGCCACCAATCTGGCCTTTTCAATTTCCGCTTTACCTTCAATGGCTTGCCGCCAATCCGTTGGCAAACAATCTGGTTCATTCAAGTATAGTGTGAAGAGTTCATCGACAACTCTGCGCGCTTTACTGGACATCCGGTTCACTTTATAATGACGATACATATTCTTCATTAGAAACTTTTTCAATGTTTTATCTTGATTTCTCATCTCCGCTGAAAAACCAATGGTCATTTTGCCAGCATTTCGAATGTCATCCACAGTCGCCGGCTGCAGCGTTTTCAAATTATTTTTGCTGTTGCTAATCACGTCATTTATCAGCTGTCCGATAATTCTTCGCGTCACCTCATGTTGCTCGCGGCTAGCATCCAACTTACCGTGTCGTTCCCTGACGCTCACGACGTTATCATGAACCAATGGCACGTCTTCGAATTGTTCAAAACTGATGATCCCAGCACGCACCCCATCAGCGACATCATGACTATTATAAGCAATATCATCCGCGATCGCGGCCACCTGTGCTTCGGCGCTGGCATATGTGTGCAGTTCAAGATCGTGCATATTATTATATTCGGTAAAATTCACATGCAATTTTGAAAAGCGCCCTTCTTCGCATAACGGTCCGTTATGCTTGGCGAGCCCTTCTAGCGTCTCCCATGTCAGGTTGAGGCCAGAAAAACCGGCGTACCTGTTTTCAAGTTTAGTAACCACCCGTAATGACTGAGCATTATGATCAAAACCATTATAGGGTTTCATGGCATCATCAAGGGCCTCCTCACCGGCGTGACCAAACGGCGGATGCCCAAAATCATGGGCAAGGGCCAATGCCTCGGTTACATCTTCGTTAAGGCCTAATGTCCGCGAAATACTGCGGGCAATCTGCGCCACTTCAATCGAATGAGTAAGCCGGGTACGATAATAATCACCCACATGATGGACAAAAACCTGGGTTTTGTGTTTCAAGCGACGAAAGGCCCCCGAGTGAATAATACGGTCACGATCACGCTGATAAGCAGAACGATTGTTAGGATCTTTTTCGCCATAAAGCCTTCCTCTTGTTTGCTCCGGAATTAAGGCATAAGGGGCGAATTTTGGTGCGGGGATAAAAATTTCAAATTCTGACATACATCATTCACATGTTTTATATATTAAATATTTAGCTGGTTTTATATCATAAGCATTTTCTATTACTATTGACAATTCATTCATTTAACATACATATAGCAAAGAAGAGCAAAAATGTTCAGATACTCAGGATCAATGGTATGACAAACGATAATTCACCCGTAAGCTTAAGCGAAAATGCTGCAAAACGCATCAATACGCTTGTTGAAAGTCAGGGTAATGACAACTTGAAATTCCGTATCACCATTAACGGCGGCGGATGCAGCGGCTTTCAATATGATTTTGCTTTGGTTGAAGAAACCAAAGACGATGATCTGATCGTTGAACGCGACGGCGCTACCTTGCTCGTTGATGGGTTATCGATAATGTATCTGATGGGTTCCGAAGTGGACTACACCGAAGAACTGGCAGGGTCAATGTTTGTGGTGAAAAATCCCAATGCAACGGCTTCCTGCGGTTGCGGCTCTTCTTTCGCGGTTTAATTTATGAAAATTGCTTCCTGGAACGTAAACTCGATCAAAGCGCGGCTTCCTAGGGTCACGGAATGGCTATCTGAATTTCAGCCTGATGTCGCCCTTTTCCAAGAACTTAAATGTATCGACGATAATTTCCCGCGGATGGAAATTGAAGATCTTGGTTATAATGTCGAAACCCACGGTCAAAAAACCTACAATGGTGTGGCGATCCTCTCCAAATATCCGATCGAAGATGTGATGGTCGGCCTTCCCGGTGATGATGAGGACGAACAGGCAAGATACATAGAAGCGACGGTCAATAATGTGCGCGTCGCTAGCATTTATCTGCCAAACGGCAACCCATTTCCGGGCCCAAAATTTGACTACAAAATTGGATGGATGGACAGGTTGGTTGCACGTGCCAAAGAACTGATGACCCTGGAAGAAGATTTGGTTCTTGGTGGAGACTATAACGTCTGCCCCAAAGACGAAGACTGCTATGACATGAACCGTTTCGCTGATGATGCGCTGATACAGCCAGAATCGCGGGATCGTTATTTCACCCTTTTGAACCTCGGCCTCACCGATGCACTAAGGGTATTTTATCCCAGCGGCACCAATTACACTTACTGGGATTATCAGGCCGGTGCCTGGCAAAAAGACAATGGCGTACGCATTGATCATTTACTCCTTAGCCCAACTACCGCCGACAAACTTCTTAATTGCGATGTCGACCGCACCCCGCGTGCTAAGGAAAAACCATCAGATCACACCCCGATTTGGTGTGAGCTTGACGTTTAGACAATAGCCTCACTTCCTCACCCGCCATTAAGCCATTGTTAGCTATATTGTGCTAGATACAATCTCAACGTAAGAATACATGGAATGATCATGACGGCTAGTCTAAATATAAATTTTGAAACGCTTGATGAATATATGGAAGAACGCTGTGGCGGCAAGGAATACTTCCTTGGTTGTTGGTCAGCCAAAAACCTCAATATTAACATTGACACCCATCCCGAAAACATTCACCTGGCAAAAGGCAAGAACTGGTTTGTCCTGAGAAATGGTGCAGATAAAATCGACGGCCTCATTTTTCCAAAAAATGAACCATCCGACCCTGAAGCGGTTGTGTTTAGTGGTTATCTTGCGGACCAAGGCCTCCACAGTTATAGTCCCGCCGATCAGGTAATTGAATATTGGTCAAAAAACTTGAACCAAAAACACAACGGCATATTCAGCGCTGTAACAATATCAAATGACGGTAAAGAACTCAATATTGTAACCGATATTTTTGGTATTGGCCCGGTCTGCTATCGAGAAGTCGACGACATGGTTTTATTCGCGTCTGCGCCCGGTTTGCTATCACTTGAGGACGATAAACCCGACCTGCTGTCATGGTTGATGCGCTTGATCATCGGCTACGTACCTGGCAAGGAAACATTAAGCGAAGACGTCCTTTTGCCGGTTCCTGCGAGCGTTACTAGATTTGATGGTGAAAACAAAACTTTTAAAAAATGGTATGATCACAAAGCTCTTCCAAAAGGCGAAAAAGTCTTAGATGATGAAGCTCTGGAGCTATCAGAAAAGGCACTGTCAAAATCTATTGACCGTTGCGAAAAAATAAAATTTGGCACAACTATTCTACCTTTTTCCTCAGGACACGATAGCAGGCGTATTCTGGCACATCTATTAGATAAGAAATCCACATTTGAAGCATGTACGGTGCAAATACCTGAACCCTCTGGAGAAGATGTAGATCTGCATTATGCCAGCTTAATTGCGGATGAGTTTAATTTCAATTTTACCCAATTAACCATCCCCGATGAGAATGAGTGGCATCAATATGAGATGCGTCGGATATATTCACTCGACTGCCAAACCTCCGCGCATACGTGGAGTGTTCGACTTTTCAATCATTATGATAAACAACATGCTTGTTTTTATGATGGTCTCGGAGGCGACAATTTTTCATTATGGCCTTGGGACTTTGATGTCGGCACTATTGATTTACTGCCCACGGCTATGCCGCGATGCATTAATACTAAAAACTTTCCAGAGCTGAAGTTGCTTTCGTGGAAACTCAAAGACATGTATTTGCCTTTAACTTACGGAGTGAACAGATCTATCTTGACAAGCATCAACTGGACTACCCGTAAGAGCACTTCACTGTGGGCACAACAACAAGTTCGCCCCGGCCAGATCGTTCTTTGTCCATATCTCGATATCGACTATGTCGAAACGATGTTAAATTACGTTATAGATGAAGACCAAAGTACTTATCCTCAAGCTTCAATTTTAAAGAGGTTTTGGCCGGAACTAGCGAAATATCCGTGCAGCCGGGATTTTGAGGAAGGTACGATTAAGAAGGCTACTCCCCAAGATCCGGTTGATATTGGTGTTGCCCGCGGGAAGTTACAGGATGTATCACAATTGAAAAAACTTAATCTGAGTTTCAAACTTGAAAACTCGGAGTTTCATTTCGATAGTTGTTTAAAACCGAGTTCAAGATTTATTCTTTTCTGTTCAAAATATAGTGCCTTTTTGCGCAATAAAATAGATTGGTGGCTGAATCCTGTAGTGGAGTTGATGTTGTGGTGGCAATCCAGACCATTTATAATAAAAATAAACAAAATTAGTTCTAATGACTGAAAAGAATACAAGAGCCGGCAGGGCGTTCTTTATCAATAGTATCTGGGCCGTGGGAGCCCGCATCTCGATTAATTCGCTGGGTGCTATCAGCATCATTTTTCTAGCCCGGATTCTTACTCCGGACGATTATGGTATCGTCGCTCAAGCGGTCATGATAATTGGCGTATTGGAAATGATGACAGCATTAGGACTGGAAACGGCCTTAATCGTCAACCAAAAAGCAACTAAAGAACATTACGACACCGTATGGACATTACATGTTCTGCAAGGGTTAATGATCAGTCTTTGCCTTGCCGCACTGGCAGGTCCAGCATCCATTTATTTTCGAGAACCGCAGCTTGAAATGATCATTTATTGCTATGCGTTATTATCATTCGTTGAGGGTTTTGACAACGTCGGCGTTGTTGATTTTAGAAAAGATCTAAAATTCAATCTCGAATTTCGCTACGTACTTTATTGTAAGTTGATCTCCTTTGTTGTCACATTAATTGCAGCATATTATCTCAGATCATATTGGGCGCTTATAATCGGCGTTGCGACAAACACACTCACCAGAATTATTCTGAGCTACGTAATGAGCCCGTACCGTCCGTCATTTTGCCTTAATAAGTGGAGAGATTTATTCCACTTTTCCAAGTGGATGATGATGCATGAAATGACAACTGCATTCACTTGGGAAGTAGATTCTTTTATTCTTGCACGTTTTTCCAATGCAAGAATGCTTGGTACCTATGTGGTTGCCAGTGAACTTGCAGAAACCCCAACTGTTGAACTTGGTACATCGGTGGCACGGGCGGCGTCACCCTCTTTATCAAAACTAAACGATAATCACGATGATCTAAAATCACTGTATCAAAAATCACTCGCAATGCTTGTTCTTATAGGTGCACCAGCAGGTGTCGGCATTAACGTTTTAGCACAAGAGCTTAGCGATCTGGTGCTTGGTGACAAATGGCAAGCTGCAATTCCATTTATCGAAATTATTGCCATCGTCAGTATATTCTCTCTCTTTACGACTATCTCAATATCGGCTTTAATCTCATCAGGGCGGATAAAAGTTCTGGCATTTTTGTCTCTGACCAGATTGATTGTCCGGTCAACCATACTGGCCCTTGGTTTCTATTATTTTGGCGTCTATGGGCTGGTTGTTGCAACGTTGGTCGCAAGTATTATCTATATTATGATCTCTCTTTGCACCCAAAGGTATTATAATCTGATCAGCTTTCGTGAGATATTTGGACTATGTTGGCGCTGCATTACGTCAACAGTCATTATGTATTTTTCGTTGCTGCCAATACAGGACTCTCTGGACAAGTTAGGTTATGGGGATCTATTTGATCTTGTCGTCATAACACTAGCTGGCATTGTTATATATAGTATCTCGCTTCTCATCATCTGGATCGTTATCGGCAAAAAAGATGGCCCAGAGAAAGAAATTGTTTCTTTTCTAAAAAACAGATAAATGATTGTCAAACATCGTACTTATTCGACGGGTTCAGGATAATAGATCACGTAGATTTTTGTATATCCCTCTGTTTCCCAGACACCAGTCCATTCTTTGGGAATGGTGACGGCTTCACCGGCATTGACAACCTGGACGGAACCATCGGCAGACGTCAACGTGACGCTTCCTTTAAGAAAATACATAAACTCGTCAACACCATAAGCGTCGTCAATTTCAAAACGGCTCGCGCCTGCCTGATACATCCCACTATCAAATTTTCGGTCACTCGAGAGCATTGTACGGACATCTAGTGCGCCGCTTTCTTCTTTAATCATTGTATCGCGTTCGAAAATCTTCCCAGCCACTTCGTCTTTAGATATTTTAGACGGGATAATCACATTTGCCGCCAATGCGGGGGCAATCATCAGGGTAAAAAGTCCAACGCTTAATTTCAGTATTTTATTCATTTTTATTCCTCTCATTAACTCATGTCTTTTATAATGCGCTTTAGGAGCGCTATGGTGGCATGGATGCCGTCATATTCGCTTAAACTATCGCCTTCATATTCAATTCCAAGATAGCCCGAGTATCCTGCGTCCGCGACAATTCTCAGAAGTCGATCAAAATCAATATCCGGCTCGTTGCCATTTTCGTCAAAATTAAACGATTTTACACTGACCGCCTTGGCGTAAGGCATAAGTTCTTTAACACCAAGATATTTATCATATTCTTCGTTCTCGCTTATGGCGAAATTGCCAAAATCAGGAAGCGTTCCCACCCGCGGATGGTTTGCCGTATCCATGACCGATGCCAACCATTTACCGTTGCTTGACAGACCGCCGTGATTTTCGACGATAACATTGATGCCCGACTTATCGGCATATTCGGCAAGGCGCACAAGACCGTCGGCGGATAATTCGCGCTGCTCGTCCCATGTGCCGGAACTTTGGGCATTCACACGGACCGAATGACAACCAAGATAGGCCGCAGCATCAACCCACTGATGATGGCGCTCAATGGCCATTGATCTTTCCTGCGCGTCAGGATGGCCCAACGCCCCTTCCCAGTCACACATAATCAGGAGGCTTTTTACACCCTCACCATCGGCGATGGTTTTTAGCTCAGACAAATACCGCTCGTCCCGCGCCCGATCAAAAAAGAAGGTGTTTACATATTCGACCGCGTCTAAATCAAATTCCTGCCTGGCAATGCGCGGAAAATCAAGGTTGGTTAGATCGCCTTTAAGATAGGCGCCCAAATCAGCTCGATAAGCGTCCCGTCTTGCAGCTTCACTTTCAAAACGTCCCGCACCACCACCGAAAATATGTTTATGAATTGACCATTCAGCGAGAGAGATCTTAAAATCTGGTGCTATTTTTTTCTCAACCTCAGATGAGCAACCCGGTAATGCCGCCATGGCACCTGCGCCGACGAGTATCTTGCTACCAGTAGATACAAAGCGGCGACGTGTATAATTGTTTTTCATCATTAATTTCCCTTTTTATCCCTCGCCAAACAATAAATGATCCGATTGAAAGAGTCCACACATGCAAGACTATTCAGTTTAGGTTCAGATAGTTGATTTATAGTGATTTACAGGTGATAGGGTTATATAGATTAAGGAAGGACGTTAGAATGAGTATAGTAAACACATTCCTAAGCAAGTCGGCAATAGTAGCCGGACTTATTGCCATGACCCTTACGACACTACCCGTATCAAACGCGACCGCGCAGGTGAACAGTCGAGTGGTCGGAAATCACAATAATGTTGTTATCAATAACAACCGTGGCGGTGGTCGCGGCGGCTATAACCGCGGATATCGCGGACATAGAGGTGGCGGCAATGGCGGCGCGCTTTTGGCTGGTGTCGTTGGCGGGGCAATCTTATTTTCTGCCTTAAATAGCAGCCGCAGCGGCAGATATGACAATCATTATTACGATCGCCCACGTTATAGCAGCAGGGTTGATGTCAGATACGGCTACGGTCAACCTAGGTACGGCTATCCATATGACCGTTATAGACCGAGAACACGTGTCGTTTACGTAGATAGACCCGTTGAAACCGTAGCACCCGTTTACGCACAACCAACCCAAGCATATTATAATCAGCAACCCGTTTCTAACGGATATCAGCAACAGCAGCAGAGGCAAAATTCAAGCTGCATGCAATCACGGGAATATCAGAGCACCATTGAGGTTGGCGGCAGGTCTGTTCCTGCCTACGGTCAAGCCTGTCTGCAACCGGATGGCAGTTGGAAGTTTGGTGATCCAATCGCTGAACCTGGTTTTTAATCGACACCAATTATCTAGAATGAAGATACCCGCAAAACCAGCGGGTATTTTTATATACTATTTTGTTTTTTAGTTTAACATTTCTCGGTTACTTCTATAGACCCAAAGCGGGCCTTCAATTATATCAAAATAAAAATTCAATATATTTAATATTTAAATGATAACCATTAAATATATTCATTATTTAAATATATAAAAATCTGTATTATTGGATACAGATTTAATAATGAGTCGTTTTGGAGTAGAACGATGAAACAAAATAAAACAAGTAAACCTGTTGAGGCTTACCTTAAAAGAAACATAGATTACTATGACTATCAAGATTTTGATGACGACTACTATCACGACATGATAGAAGAAAGAAACAATAGTCTGACCAAACGTCATCGCTTCCCACGCAAAAATGCCCGACATGCACGTGCATTCAACAATTTTGGGACAGACTAGAAACAAGTTCACAATCTGAGGGACTGATATTCAAGCCGCTCTTTTATACCTGATATTGATCTATCCGAGGTATTTTTGAGCGGCTTGTTATATATGGATCGAAAATTGTCAGCTTTATCACCTTCAAAAAATATGAGCTAAATAAATTGCTTCCCTTGATTATTCTACGATGACAAGTGGATCATGCAACCTACTAAAACTGGAAAAATTATGAAAATCGGTATTTTATCACGCAATCCAAAATTATATTCTACCAATAGGCTCGTCGAAGCCGCGACAAAAAGAGGTCATGATGTGAAAGTTGTTGATATTCTTAAATGCTATATGAATATCACGGCCAATAAGCCTACAGTATATTATAAACCTAAACAGACAAGAGAACAGCTTGTTTTTGACGCTGTTATTCCCCGAATTGGTGCATCTGTAACCGCATATGGTACAGCTGTTCTTCGTCAGTTCGAGGTTGGAGGGGTGTATTCAATCAACGAATCTATTGCTATTGCAAGGTCGCGTGACAAACTTCGTGCACATCAGTTGCTCGCCCGTAAAGGTGTTGGCATGCCCATTACAGGTTATGCACATGGTGCAAACGCAACCAACGATTTGATCGATTTTGTTGGTGGGGCGCCTGTCGTCGTCAAAATAATGGAGAGCACCCACGGCAATGGTGTGGTTCTTGCTGAAACCAAGAAAGCAGCTGAAAGTTTGATCAATGCGTTTAGAGGATTGGATGCGAACTTTCTTGTTCAGGAATTTATCAAGGAATCAGGAGGGTCGGACATTAGATGTTTTGTGGTGGGGGATAAAGTGGTTGCGGCGATGAAACGCCAAGGACAAGAAGGCGAATTTCGTTCAAATCTGCATATGGGGGGAACAGCAACGGTGGTTAAGTTAACTCCCGAAGAACGCGCGATGGCCGTAAAGGCATCCAAAACTATTGGCTTGGATGTAGCAGGTGTTGATATTTTACGTTCAGAACGCGGGCCACTTGTGTTGGAAGTCAACTCATCTCCCGGACTTCAGGGTATTGAAAAATATACGTCAATTGATGTAGCGGATAAGATAATTGCCTATATTGAAAAAGGTAGCCAAAAAGGACCAAATAAAATGAAGGGTAAAGGGTAACCTCCAATGAATAATGCAAATGAGACGCTTGAAATTTCAGGTGTCAGCATTCCTGCGGGAAAGCGAAAAAAAATAGACGTACCAATAGCCGAGCTGTTTGATTACACAAAGATGTCCATCCCGGTAGAGGTTGTGCGTGGAAAAGAACCTGGCCCAGTGTTATTTGTGTCAGCAGCCATACATGGTGACGAGCTTAACGGTGTGGAAGTTATAAAAAGACTGCTGGCAAACAAGCGGATAAATTCAAAATTGCAAGGCACTTTGATTGCGGTACCAATCGTTAATGCCTATGGATTTAACCGTAACTCGCGCTATTTGCCCGACAGACGTGATCTGAACCGCTGTTTCCCGGGGTCTGCGAAGGGCCCCTTGGGCTATCAGATAGCGCATACCTTTATGAAAGAAATTGTGGAAAAATCTACACACGGAATTGATTTGCATACAGGAGCAATCCACCGAACAAACCTGCCGCAAATTCGTGCCTGTCTTGATGACGAGGAAACATCTCGTCTGGCAAACTCATTTGGTGTTCCCGTTATAATCAATTCAAATATCCGCGATGGATCGTTACGACAAGCCGCACTGGATAAAGGGATACCAATGCTCCTCTTTGAAGGCGGTGAAGCGCTTCGCCACGAAGAAAAGGTCATCAAGACTGCACTAATGGGCATTCTTGCTGTAATGGAATCAATCAACATGCTTCCCAGCAAGGAGAAAAAGCGTTTACACCGACACAAGGAAGTTTATACCGCACGTTCAAGTCACTGGATCAGAGCGCCACAAAGCGGAAGCTTGCGAGTACACATAAAGCTTGGCGCCAAAATAGTAAAAGGGCAGTTGCTCGCCACTATTTCAGACCCATATGGTAGCAACGCAATAAGAGTGGAAAGCAGGAAAACGGGTATTGTTATAGGCATGACGATGTTACCTCTTTTGAACAAGGGGGACGCAATGTTCCACATTGCCACTTTCCAGGATTCTGAAGCGGTTGAAGAAAGGCTAGAAATATTTGATGTGGCGTTGGATACTGAATGAGGCTTAAGGCAAAGGGTTGAAATTTCTAAATTGAATGGTTCAAGTGATGTTTAACTTATGTACATAAATCAACTTCATTAATTCTCAGTATTAATTATTTTTACTGGGTCCGACAATGTCAGTATATTTGAAGATTGTACATTGGAGCTAAAAATAAAATCATTATCTTTCAGTGTAGTTCTACAGATATTCATAATATTATTTTTTACCAGCCAGAAATCAGCTTCCTTGTCAAAAGTATCAATCCAATAATAAACTTTTAACTCAACATACTGAGGTGTGAATCCGGAAATTGATGCAACACAGGGCGGATCGCCAAGCACTTTGTCGACCCCCTGAATTTTTTCTTTTAAAAGTGAACATGCCAAGGCTGCATCATTATCATAATCAATCCCTATGACAAATGAATGACGCCTAAGGCCGTCCATGGTGTAATTTAAAAGCGGTTGGTTAAATAATGTAGCATTGGGAACAAATATATCTATACCGTCATATGTGCGAATATGGGTATGTCGCAACTCCACTTCTTGAACCACCCCTTCAAGCCCTTCTGTTGCGATTAAGTCGCCTGTTCTGAAGGGCTTGCTAAAAGCTAAATAGATTCCTGCTAGGATATTTTCACCAATATCTCTAAACGCAATGCCAAAAGCCAAAGCGGTGATGCCACCGCCTGTCAACAGCCCTATAGACGCTGCCTGCAAATCGAGAATATTTAACGCTATCGAAAATCCAATGAGAACAAAAATAACAACAACTATTTTCCGGAAGAAGTTTCTATGAGTAGCAGATAACGCACTCTTGCGCAGGAACCGTAAAAAAATATTACCGATAAAGCGCCCTAGGATGTACATTACAACCAGAACAAGTATGGCTATCACCACTTGTGGCATAAATTCAATTACATTTATAAGTGAACTTTCCAATGTTCTTGTGGCTTGCTCCATTCAGTATTCCTATTTCTCTATTACTTTTTGAAGATTAATCTTCACTCGGTTTTTTTGCATCGGTGTTTTTATGTACTCCAATAACATAGCCAATGATCAAGCCCGTAATCACAGCAAATATTATGACCGCAATTCTTCGAGATTGGAATGACCAAAAAAGAAAACTGAGTTCCACACTTCCCATATTTTGAACGGCAAAAAGTAAAAGAAATGCTCCCAGTGCTAACGCAAGATAATGTTTGAACTTTTTCATGAGAGTAATCCCTATTTAATTTACCCTATTATAGGCTTAATCGATGAAACCCACAACCTAGATATAATAAGGTAAAACGAGCCCTCATCGGACTAGAACATTTAAAGTTATTGATAATTAAAGCCTGGAAAAGGTCATCGCCTGAGTGTCCACTTTTGATCGACAGCAGATAATTGATCACACTATCATTAGAATTATTTGTCTGTGTCAATTTTAAAGGGGGAGAAGTCGGTTTTGTTGTCGAATATTTCGACGTTTTCGGCCTTTTTAAGCACAGCAACGATTTTATAGGTAACTGGCGTAAGCACCGCCTCCCATCCGACTTTGATGAGGAAGTTTGAAAACATTACCATCATCAGGATATCATTTTCCCAAAGTCCAAAAAATGCGACCGGATAAAAGATCAGACTATCGGCACCCTGCCCGACAATTGTTGATCCTATGGTGCGGGTCCAAAGATGCTTACCCTTTGTCCAGATTTTCATGCGCGCCATAACATAGGCATTGATCATTTCGCCTGTGAAAAATGCGATCAGTGATGCGAGGACTATACGGGGCACCTGACCGAAAATAAGTGCGTAAGCTTCCTGACCTTGCCAACCCGGTGCAGGCGGAAGTTCAACAATAATGAAGCTCATGATGCTGGCAAAAAATACACCGATGAAACCGACCCAAATAACCTTCCGGGCGCGAGCATAACCGTAAACTTCGGTAAGGACATCGCCAAAAACGTAGGACAGGGGGAAAAATAGCACCCCTGCCCCATAGATAAAATTTTCACCAAAAAGATTTATGGTCGCGAGCTTGGCCGGACCAATAATATTGGAGCAGATGAGGACCACCACGAAGGCGGCCATCATCAGATCATAATATTTAAATCTATGCCCCGTACTCGTCAATGGGCCTAGAACCGCGAGCTGGCAAGTTTAACGTCAGAGTTGGCCCACATGGCATTATAGCGAGCCAAGAATTCTTCGGCCATCGCATCTTTTTGCTGTGCCTTTAGGGCTTGATACATTCCGTAAAGGGAATAGGCATTTTCGGGGTTATGCTTGAGATCTTCCCAGTAAACCACCTCGGCTTCTACGGGACGACCTGCGTCAAGCAGAACTGCGCCTAGTACATGACGTGTAGGGAAATACCATGATGGCGGCTCATTATAAACAAGGCTGTCTTCCATGCGAACGGCACGACCAAGATGGTAAAGCGCCATATCGTAATTTCCTTTTTTGGCTTCTATTTCGCCTGCCACTAGCTGTTGCGCAATGGTAAGAAGGCCGCCGACATCCTGAAAATCCTGATAGCCCGGCATGCCTTCGCGTAGCTTGACGACCAGTTCATCAAGAGCAGCATATTCTTTTTCAGCTTCCGCCATATTTCCTGTATGAAGATATGCGAGCGAGCGGCCATAATGCCATACGCCGGTCATGAACTGAGCGCGCATAAATGGCTTTTCCAGCTCAAGGATATCATCCCACATGCCAAAGCGTGTCATGACAAAAATCGGCTGTGAGCGGAATGTCTCATTTAAACCCCAGGTGTTAGAACGAGATCCCGCCTCGATTTTATTTTTAACCTTCCAAGCGGCTTCAAGAGATTCGCCGCTACGCCCCGTATACATGGATGACCATGCAAGGAAATGCAGATTATGGGGATAGTAAGCCAGCGGATAAAGCCCCTGTGCATTACACTGGACGATATAATCTTCATCAACCATAGCAGCAATGACATTTGTATCATAGGCATCCTGATAACGACCAACGCGCATAAATATATGAGACGGCATATGAACAAGGTGGCCGGCCCCTGGAAGCTGCGGCGCTAGATTATCTGCACTTGCTTCCGCGATTTCCGGGCGCATACTTTCCGCGATATGGATATGATAGTGAAGTGCGGCAGCGTGATTAGGATGATTGGCGATAACACCTTCCAACACGTCGATAATCTGTTCTGTGCGACCTTTGGTGCTACCGTCCAAATTCCAATAATCCCACGGCTGTGCGTTCATTGCCGCACCAGCAAAAAGAACTGCGGCGTCCGGATCATCGGGATATTTGTTCATCAATTTTTCCATGGCCACAACATACGCTTCATCAAGCTCTTCGCGAGGAATGGAAAGATCGGTGTTGTAGCGCGCAGCAAGCGCGTCAATATAATCTGCTTCGCGTTGGCTTACCTGATCTTTTAAGGATACGGCCATGCCGATCGCGTAGTTGGCCTGTTCCATAGAATTAACAAGCATAGGCAGATTAAGATTGCGACCAAGGGTCAGTGCCCAGCCCCAATAGGCCATGGCATTGTTTGGGTCGAGTCTGATGGCCTCTTTAAAAGAGCGCATGGCTTCCGAATGATTGAATGCGACGACAAGACGAAAGCCCTGATCGAAGAAATATTGCGACTCAGCGTTATCGGTACTGACCGCGAAACTATAATTTCCAAGACCAGTAAGCTTTGGTGAAAGTGGTCCTGTTGCTGTCTCAGGATCAGCATTTAATGCTGTTGGATCAAATACTTGCGCACTTGAAACAGATGATATTGAAGCGAGGACAACAGCCCCCATAAGGATTTTTTTTAACATAATACCCCTTGATGAATGTGATTGTGTTGTTATTTTATCATTTAACGTTGCGCCAATGATACCTAATTGAAAGCAAGCTTTCAATTAGGTAGGCGTAAGTTTTTTACTCACAGTGTGAGGAAAGTGATTATTTGATACGAGAACTGGTAAGCTTCACGTCCGAATCTTTCCACGCATCTTCGTAAAGTGCCAGATATTCCGCAGCCAGTTCACCCTTACCTTGTGCCAACATACTTTGATAAAGTCCAAAGTAGGAATAGGCATTTTTTGGATTATGTTGAAGATCCGCCCAATAGACGGTTTCCGCTTCTCTTACCCGACCCGCTTCCATCAAAATTGCCCCAAGCGCGTGACGGGTTGGGAATTGCCACGCTGGTGGCTCGGAATACGTATCGCTATCTTCAAGCCTCACAGCATTGCTCAAATGATACACTGCTTGATCATAGTCGCCTTTTTTCGCAGAAACCTCACCCATGACATACTGTTCGCCAATGATCAATGTATCACGGGGAATTCTAAGTCCTTCGGTATTATAGCCGGGTAGTCCAGCTTTAAAATCAGCCGCGATTTTGCTCAGTTCAGCCATCTCCGCTTCAGCTTTTTCCATTTCCCCGGTATGGAGATAAGCTAGGCTGCGGCCATAATGCCACATACCAGTTAAGAAGCGCGCTTTCATAAATGGTTTTGGCATTTCCAGTATTTCGTCCCACTTACCAAAACGCACCATGACGTAAATCGGCTGAGAGCGGAAATACTCATTTCCAGACCCCCATGATGTCTTGCGGACACCACGTTCCAGATACGCCTTCACCTTCATAGCTGCATCAATAGAATTTTGACTGCGGCCAGTAAACATGGACGACCAGGAAAGAAAGTGAATATTGTGGGGATAATACATGAGCGGATAAACGCTTTGACGTTTGGTCTGTTCGATATATTCTTCGTCAACCTTCACGGCTTTTACGTTAATATCATAAGCATCCTGATAACGACCAACGCGAATGTAAATATGCGATGGCATATGAACCAAATGCCCTGCCCCCGGCATGGTCGGCGCTAGCGCGTCCGCACTATTTTCCGCAAGCCACGGTTTTTTAAACTCCGTGATGTGAATATGATAATGAAGCGCCGCCGAGTGGTTCGGATCGCGAGCAATGACGCTATCCAGAACGGCCAACGCTTTTTCGGTGTTTCCTTTTGGTGTACCGTCAAGGTACCAGTAATCCCAGGGCTGCGCATTCATAGCGGCGGAAACATAGAGCACTGCGGCATCAAGATCATCCGGGTATTTATTCATCAATTCTTCTGTAGCCTCGATATAGGCCTGATCAAGAATATCTCTGGAAATTGAAAGATCATCGTCGTACCGGGCTTCCAACGTTTCGATATAATCCCGCTCCCGCTCAGATACTTTGTCTTTCAGCGAACTGGCCATATTGATAGCATGATTGGCCTGATCAGCTGAATTCATCATCATGGGAATATTAAGATTACGACCAAGGGCCAGTGCCCAGCCCCAATAGGCCATGGCATTGTTTGGATCTAGTCGCACCGCTTCCTTAAATGACCTGAGCGCTTCCGAGTGGTTAAAACCAACCACTAGACGCATTCCCTGATCAAAGAAATACTGCGACTGTTCGTTATCAGTGGTGACCTTAAAATGATAATCACCCAGACCAGTTAGAACCGGAGACAATGGCCCCTCGGCTGTGGTCGGATCAGCGATAAGTGCCGCCGGATCATAAACCTGTGCGCTTAAAATTTGAGTTACGCTTAACGTGAGGATTAACCCTGAAATAATCCTTTTATACATTGATGTTCTCCCATCATTTGTGTGTTTTTCGGGAGCATATCATAAGATGGATTTAATGTATATTTTTTCTAAGTAACGGCACCAACCTGTTTAAATTCGGGCTTATCCCAACCGCCATCTTCCATGATATGTACCAGTCGATCCACCGCATCCCAGACGTTCACATATGACACATAAAGCGGCGTAAAGCCAAAGCGCATAATATCCGGAGCACGAAAATCGCCAATCACTCCAGCGGCAATAAGCGCCTGCATAATGGGAAATCCGTTTTCACTGCTGAAGGAAACTTGACTGCCGCGGCGAGCGTGTTCTTTTGGCGTGACGATTTCAAAGTCATAATCACCGAGCCGTTCTTCAATAAGTTGAATGAACAAATCACAAAGTTTAAGCGATTTTTTTCTGATCTCGTTCATGTCTGCGCGCATAAAAATATCGAGCCCGACTTCTGACATGGCTAGCGATACAATCGGTTCGGTTCCAGTACTAAACTGCCGTATATCCTTGCGTGGTCTATAGTCCCTCTCAAATCCAAACGGCGCATCATGGCCCCACCAACCAGTGAGCGGCTGAAGCGCAATTCCCTGATGACGTTTTGCCACGAACATAAAAGACTGCGAACCCGGACCACCGTTCAAATATTTATACGTGCAGCCAAGGGCAAAATCGACATTGCAGCCATTAAGGTCAACCGGCAGCGCGCCAGCACTATGACAAAGATCCCAAACCACCAGCGCGCCGACATCGTGAGTTTTTTTGGTGATCGCCGCCATATCGTGAAGATGACCCGTTTTATAATGAACATGCGTTAGGCAAACACATGCCACATCATCATCAATGGCATCCAGTATGTCACCGTCTTCGGCAAATCTGATCTCATGACCACGGCCAAGCTGCTTGATAAGCCCCTGAACCATATAGTTATCGGTAGGGAAGTTACTACCTTCCATAACGATGACTTTGCGGTCGGGCCGCATTTCAAGCGCAGCAGCGACCAGCTTATAAACATTTAAGCCCGTGGCATCGGCATAAATCACTTCGCCTTTATCGGCGCCGATCAGTGTCGCTGTTTTATCACCGAGCTTTTCAACAAGATTAAACCAGCCCGCCTTGTTCCAGCTTTTAATCAGATCAGTACCCCATTCCTTTTCAATAACTTCAAGTGCTCGGGCTTTCGCCGCTTTGGGCATGGCGCCGAGGCTGTTACCGTCAAAATAAATCATCCCGTCAGGGATATGAAATTCATCAGCAAACGGGGCAAGTACGTCATCATTATCAAGAGCAACAAAATCTTCGCGGGTCAATGGCATCTTATTCGGTCCGTATTATTTTAAATATTGAACAATACCATTGTTCTATTGTGCCTACCATGTAAAAATATGCACTCACTTATAACATATTTATTATATCGGATTAGCCATTGAGACCTTACACAACCATGGATCATGAAACACTGGAACGCGAATATAGCCCCAGCAGTTGTATCGACGATATCATGGTCTATATCGATCAATATACTGAACAAAGCGCGGTTGCTCGCGAGATACTGAAAGACCGTATCAGACCCAATATTAAATACGGCCCAGAAGATCGGGAGTACATGGACATGTTTATTCCAAAAGGCGAAGGCCCGTTTCCTGTTCACATCTTTATCCATGGTGGTTACTGGCAGCAGCTCTCTAAAGACGAAAGCTGCTTTGCAGCGCCGAATTTCGTGGATCATGGTGTGATATTTATCGCTCTTGATTATACACTCGCTCCCGACGCGACCATGTATGAAATTGTCGATCAGGCCCGCGGGGGTGTTATATCGGTCTTGAAAAATGCGCATAAATTTGGCGGGGATCCGGGCAACATCACCATTTCCGGCAGTTCTGCTGGCGGGCACCTTGTCGGCGAAGTGCTGAGTATGGATTGGAAAAGTTACGGTTATGAGCGCTGCCCTTTGAAAGGTGCATTAGCAATCAGTGGCGTTTTTGACTTGGAACCAATGGTGAAAACCTACGTCAACGATCCTCTTAAAATGACCGTCGATGATGCCCGTGTGTTAAGCCCTCTTCACCACATCCCCAAGGAATGCTGCCCAATTGTCGTGACCTACGGTGAAAATGAAACCTCGGAATTTAAACGCCAAACCCACGAATATATGGATGCCTGCTTACGCGCTGGACTTGGTTGTCGCTATATTGATATGCCATCGGTCAATCACTTTGATATTGTGCTGGATCTCAACAAAAAAGACAGCCCGCTATTCCAGGCTGTCTTACATCAAATTGAAGCTTAAGCTTCGGGCATCAAATTGAAGCTTAA
>CAXBLS010000051.1:0-22419 GCA_963976585.1 uncultured Kordiimonadaceae bacterium | reverse complement strand
TTAACCCTTTTTCAAATGCTCTCGACAAAGAAGTTCTGCAATCTGAACCGCGTTCAAGGCTGCGCCTTTAAGCAGGTTATCAGATACACACCATAGATTAAGTCCGTGTTTTACGGTTTCGTCTTTGCGGATGCGGCTGATGTAGGTGGCGAACTCGCCGGCGGCATCGATGGGGGTTATGTATCCACCGTCTTCGTGCTTATCAATAACCATGATGCCGGGCGCTTCACGGAGGATTTCGCGGGCACGCGCCACAGTTATGTCCCGTTCAAATTCAAGATTGATGCTTTCAGAATGGCTGACGAACACAGGCACCCGCACACATGTGGCGGTTACGCGAATATCCGGGTCAAGAATTTTGCCGGTTTCCACGACCATTTTCCATTCTTCCTTGGTGTCACCATTTTTCATGAAGACGTCAATATGGGGAATAACATTAAAGGCGATCTGTTTTGGATAAATATTGGTTTCCACCGGATCATTGACAAAAATTGCGCGGGTCTGGGTCCATAGTTCTTCCATAGCGTCTTTACCGCTGCCGGATACGGACTGGTACGTAGAGACCACGCAGCGTTTAATCTTAACCGCATCATGAAGCGGCTTAAGAGCCACCATCATCTGCGCCGTGGAGCAGTTTGGATTGGCAATGATGTTTTTCTTGGTATAGCCCGCGAGCGCATCCGGATTTACTTCCGGCACGATTAGCGGTACATCCGGATCCATGCGAAAATGAGAGCTGTTATCGATGACAACACAACCTGTTTTGCCGATTTTCTCACCCCATTCTTTAGAAATAGCGCCGCCAGCAGACATAAGTGCGATATCCGTACCCGTGAAATCATAGTCATCAAGATTTTTGCATTTGAGCGTCGTGTCGCCAAAGGTCACTTCGGACCCAACTGAACGACGAGACGCTAACGCGACAACTTCTGAAAAGGGGAATTGGCGCTCATGCAGGATATTCAACATTTCACGGCCAACGTTGCCAGTCGCACCCACGACGGCCACTTTATAGGACATTACTTTCTCCAGTCTTGTTTGTTTAATTACTTAGTTTTTACTTACTTAAATTCTGCATGGCATCCACAATGTGGTTGCCCATTTCGCTTGTGGAAACAAGCGTCATTCCCGGCTGATTAATATCGGCCGTGCGAATATCATTTGCGAGCACGTCATTAACCGCACTTTCAATCAAATCGGCGGCGTCCGCCTCGTCATATGTATAGCGAAGGGCCATCGCGAAGCTGAGGATGGTGGCGATCGGGTTTGCGATGCCCTGCCCGGCAATATCCGGGGCACTGCCGTGGACTGGCTCGTAAAGCCCGCCCATGCCAACTTCACCAAGAGAAGCCGACGGAAGCATACCGAGGGAGCCCGTAAGCATGGCGGCAACATCACTGAGCATATCACCAAACAGGTTATCAGTAACAATGACATCGAACTGTTTTGGTGTGCGCACCAGCTGCATTCCGCAGTTGTCAGCGAGCATATGTTCAAGTTTTACATCAGGATAATCTTTTGCAATTACTTCAACTTCTTCGCGCCAAAGCAGGCCGCTTTCCATAACATTTGATTTTTCAGATGATGTCACATGGCCGTTTCTTTTTCGTGCCAGATCAAAAGCCACATGGGCAATGCGGTGAATTTCGTATGTTTCATAAACTTGCGTGTTAACGCCGCGGCGTTGACCGTTGCTTAACGTTTCAATGCCGCGCGGCTCACCAAAATATACGCCGCCCGTCAGTTCGCGAACTATCATAATATCAAGACCGCTGACCAGTTCCGGCTTAAGGCTTGAGGCGTCCACAAGCGGCTCAAAGCACATGGCCGGGCGAAGATTGGCAAAAAGATTAAGTTCTTTACGCAGCGTCAGAAGGCCCGCTTCCGGGCGTTTATCATAATCAACACCGTCCCATTTAGGGCCGCCAACAGAACCAAACATCACAGCATCAACCTGTTTGGCCTTTTCGAGTGCTTCATCGCTTAGCGGTACGCCGTATTCGTCGTAAGCACGGCCACCGACATGATCTTCCGAAATGTCAAATTCAATGCCTTTGTTTGTGCCAAGCCACGAGATGACTTTCTTTACTTCAACCATTACTTCCGGCCCGATACCATCGCCCGGAAGGATTAACATGCTATGTTTTTTACTCATTATTTTTCTCTTTTTATCTATACAACCACGGTTGTTGGATTTTTTGTTTTGCTTCAAAGGCGGCGATATTCTCTCCCCGCTCCATGGTTAGGCCGATGTCATCAAGACCGTTTACAAGGCAGTGCTGACGAAATGCATCAATTTCAAAGCTGATCACTTCGCCGTCGGGGCGGGTGATCTCAAGGTTTTCCAGATCCACAGTAAATACCGCGTTGGCACCATGCTCGGCGTCTTTCATCAGATCATCAATAATGTCCTGAGGCAATTTGATCGGCAGTAAACCGTTTTTAAAACTGTTGCCATAAAAAATATCGGCAAAACTTGGCGCAATAACGCATCTGAGGCCAAAATCAGTTAACGCCCACGGTGCATGCTCACGGCTTGACCCGCAGCCAAAGTTTTCTCCGGCGATCAAAATTTGCGCATTTCTGTAAGCTGGTTGATTTAATATGAAATCTTCCCGTTCCGATCCGTCATCATGATAACGAATGTTTGAGAACGCATGTTTGCCAAGCCCCGTTCTTTCAATGGTGCGCAGAAAGTTCTGCGGGATAATCATATCCGTATCGATATTTGTGATCGGAAGTGGTGCCGCGACAGAGCGAATTTTTGTAAATTTATCCATTTTATAGCTCCCTGATGTCGGTTAGGCGACCGGTCAGTGCCGCGGCTGCAGCCATGGCTGGGCTCACAAGATGGGTGCGGCTTTTTGGACCCTGACGACCTTCAAAATTGCGGTTCGACGTGGATGCGCAACGCTCATGAGGTAAAATCTTGTCCGCGTTCATAGCAAGACACATGGAGCATCCCGGCTCACGCCAGTCAAAACCGGCGTCGATAAATATCTTATCTAGTCCTTCTTGCTCGGCTTGCAGTTTTACCAAACCGCTGCCCGGCACAATCAATGCCTGCTCAACAGTAACTTTGCGGCCCTTAACGACGTTTGCAACCGCGCGCATATCTTCGATACGGCCATTGGTACAAGATCCAATAAAGACCTTGTCCACTTTAACATCGGTAAGCTTGGTACCCGGCACAAGCCCCATATAATCAAGGGCGCGTTCCATTGATGCTTTTTTATCGGCGTCCTTGGTATCTGCCGGATCAGGTATTTCACCGGTAATCGGCAGCACGTCTTCGGGACTGGTGCCCCAGGTGACCTGCGGGACTATATCGGCGGCATCAATAAAGACTTCTTTGTCATATTTGACCCCAGGATCAGATTTCAAGCTGTTCCAGTAATTTACCGCCATTTCAAACTCGGCCGCCTTTGGTGCTTTTGGCCTGCCTTTAATATAATCGTATGTTTTTTCGTCCGGTGCAATAAGGCCGGCACGAGCGCCGCCTTCAATCGCCATATTACAAACGGTCATCCGCCCTTCCATGGAAAGGTTACTAAAGGTTGAACCAGTAAATTCAATCACCGAACCTGTGCCGCCAGCTGTGCCGATCTTTCCGATCACCGCAAGGGCGACGTCTTTTGCTGTCACCCCAGGGCCAAGATCGCCACTGACATCTATGCGTAGATTTTTTGCCCGCTTTAAAATAAGCGTCTGTGTTGCCATCACATGTTCAACTTCAGACGTTCCAATACCAAACGCCAACGCGCCGAAGGCACCGTGGGTTGATGTATGGCTGTCACCACAGACGATTGTTGTTCCCGGAAGGGTAAAGCCCTGCTCTGGACCGACAATATGAACGATGCCCTGACGCGCATCCATCATCGGGATATAATCGACATCAAATTCCTTGCAGTTGCGTTCAAGTGCGTCAAGCTGGGTTTTGCTCTCAATACTATCAACACGGGTTTCGCGGTCGGCGGTTGTCGGTACATTATGATCAGGAACCGCGAGAATAGTTTCAACACGCCGCAGACCACGACCCGCCATCCTCAGGCCTTCAAAGGCTTGCGGGCTTGTCACTTCATGAATGATGTGGCGGTCGATATAAAGCAGGCTGTTGCCACTTTGTTGTTCTTCAACAACATGGCTGTCCCAGATTTTATCATATAATGTACGCGGACTTGTCATCTCTGTTCCTATTTGCTCTTACAATACCATAAAACACAAAAAATGAGGCTCCGTTTCCCGAGCCTCATTTTGCTTGAGGCTCTTACAGTGAAGCCTCGAAATTATGTAGACGGTCAGGTCTTAATTCGCAGACTTCTTATGCCAATCCGTTTTTTCAGCAATACGGGCTTTTTTGCCGCGCAGACCACGAAGATAGTATAGTTTCGCACGGCGAACACGGCCACGGCGAATCACTTCGATGCTGTCAACGTTTGGTGAGTAAAGCGGGAAAACACGTTCCACACCTTCACCGTAAGAAATTTTACGTACTGTGAACGAAGAATTCATGGCACGGTTAGAACGGGCAATACACACGCCTTCATAGGCCTGGATACGCTCACGTGTACCTTCAACAACTTTCACATTGACTTTAATTGTATCACCAGGGGCAAACTCAGGGATGGTTTTGCCTTCTGTGAGTTGAGCCATTTGCTCTTGTTCAATTTTTTCAATCATATTCATAATATTTTTCCTTGTACGGCGGCTCTTTTAAACAAGTTTGAGCCATAATTCAATATCAATCGTCACTTTTCTTGTGACTAAATTCTTTCCAAAGGTCTGGACGTCTCTCTTTTGTCAGTTCTTTTGACTTAGAGTTGCGCCATTCCTTAATTTTTCCGTGATGTCCTGAAGTCAGAACATCCGGTATTTCTTCACCTTCCCACACTTGGGGCCTCGTATATTGCGGATACTCAAGCAGTCCGCTGGTAAAACTTTCTTCCAAAAGCGTGTCCGGATCGCCGATCACACCCGGGATAAGCCGCACCACTGCATCCATAAGCATCAGCGCCGCTATTTCCCCGCCGGAAAGAACGAAATCACCAAGAGAGACCTCTTGTACATTTCGCTTTTCCAGCACCCGCTCATCAAGGCCTTCAAATCGGCCGCAAATAAGCGTTATTCCTTGTTTTCCTGCAAAATCATGGACCATTTCCTGATCCAGTCTTTTGCCGCGTGGCGACAAATAAATAAGCGGCCAATCTTCACTGGTTGCGCCTTCGGGTCTTTTTGCTATGGCCTTGTCAATTGCACGGCCCATAACATCTGCCCTCATCACCATTCCGGGACCGCCACCTGCTGGCGTATCATCAACGCTGCGGTGTTTGTCCATAGCATGGTCGCGAATCTGCATCACATCCATGCCCCATATTTTTTTCTCCAGCGCTTTACCCGCCAGAGAGAGACCAAGAGGCCCGGGAAACATTTCAGGAAAAAGAGTTAAGATCTGTGCCTGCCACATTCTTGTTACCCTTCTTGATCTGTTTCCGTTACGTTAGCCCCGTCTTCGAAAGCATCGCGGTCCACAATAACGTAGCCCGCTTCGATATTCACCTCTGGAACAACCTCATCTGTAAAAGGATACATGCGTTTTCCCTTTTCCGTTGAGAGATTAACCTCGATAATATCGCCAGCACCAAAGTTAAACACGCCGTCCACCTTGCCAAATAAATCACCTTGCTTATCTTTGGCTAGCAGTCCGATCATGTCTTCAAAATAAAAATCACCCTCTTCTTCAATTTCTGGCAGGGCTGCCCGCTCAATATAAAGCTCCGAGCCTTTAAGGGCGTCGGCCTGATCGCGGCCATTCACATTTTTAAGCTTTGCCGCAACGCCGCCTTTGACGTTATGAAGAATTTCGAGTTCGAACTTTTTTCCTTGTGGAAATTCACGTCCGACAATGGTCACAGGACCATATTTTGAAATAGATTTTAAATCTTCGGTAAAAACCTTTAGCCGCACAGCACCCCTTACACCCGCCGCACCAAAAATCGCCCCTATACAAATAAGGTCGTCGCGATCATCGGTGTTTTTATGTGAAGGAGCCAATGCGTTCATGATTTTTAAGCGCTTTCGTCTTTCTTCTCTTCTTCAGCAGGTGCTTCAGCAGCAGCAGATTCTTCGGCCGGAGCTTCTTCAGCAGGCGCTTCTTCAGCGGCAACTTCTTCAACTACAACTTCTTCAACTGGAGCTTCAGCTGCAGCTTTGGCAGCCTCTTCTGCTTCCGCTGCGGCAGCTACAGCGTTTTCTGCTTTTTCTTTTTGCTCTTCAATACGCTCAAGCGCTTTTGTGCCAGGCGCAGCTTTATTCGGGTTATTGCGCGCTTCGCGTTTCAATATGCCAGCGGCGTCAAGAAAACGAGCAACACGGTCAGATGGTTTTGCACCCTGGCCAAGCCAATATTCAATACGCTCAATATCGAGCTTGATGCGGTCAGCATGATCTTTTGGAAGAAGCGGGTTATGTGTTCCAACTTTTTCAATATATTTACCATCACGCGGAGCGCGTGAATCCGCTACAACAACACGGTAGTAAGGACGTTTTTTAGCACCACCACGTGCCAGTCTAATTTTAACAGCCATTTAATTTTTCCTTTAGCTTATTTAATTCGGTTAATTCATATTCAGATGGTTTGCTTATTTTTTTGGCAGCAAACCTTCCATTCCTGGTGGCATAGCTCCGGGAAGCGGCATCCGCCCCCCTTTCTTGCCTAATTTCTTCATCATTGTTGCCATCTGCTTTTGCATTTTCATCAACTTGTTGACATCCTGAACCGATACACCCGCACCCGCTGCAATCCGCTTTTTACGCGATGCATTCATTAGTTTGGGGCGTGTGCGTTCCTTTGGTGTCATACTGTTGATGATGGCTTCCTGCCGCAGCAGGACTTTGTCATCTATGTTAGCGGCAGCCATTTGCTTTTGCATTTTACCAAGCCCTGGAAGCATTCCAAGAATGCTGCCCATACCACCAATTTTTTTCATTTGTTGAAGCTGGGAACGAAGATCATCAAAATCGAACATGCCCTTTTTCATTTTCTTCATCATACGTTCGGCGTCTTCAGCCTCGATGGTCTCAGCCGCTTTTTCAACAAGCGAGACCACATCGCCCATACCAAGAATCCGGCTGGCTACGCGTTCAGGATGAAACTCCTCAAGGTCATCAATCTTCTCACCGACACCCACAAGTTTAATCGGCTTGCCGGTCACAGCACGCATGCTGAGCGCAGCACCACCGCGCCCGTCACCATCCATACGGGTCAAGACCACACCGGTCACACCAACCTGATCGCCAAACTGTTCGGCAACATTGACGGCGTCCTGACCAGTAAGCGCATCCACCACCAAAAGTGTCTCATGTGGATTTACGGCATTTCTAACTGCAACAACTTCTGCCATCAGTGCTTGATCAACATGAAGTCGGCCAGCCGTATCAAGCATCACCACATCAAACCCTTGCAGTTTCGCAGCGGTCATGGCGCGGTTGGCAATATCAACAGGCGTTTGCCCGGTAATGATAGGTAGGGTCGACACTTCTATTTGCTTACCGAGAATTTCAAGCTGTTCCATCGCCGCTGGGCGCTGAACATCAAGAGAGGCCATAAGCACCTTTTTACGCTCTTTTTCCTTGAGGCGTTTAGCGATTTTAGCGGTCGAGGTTGTTTTACCAGAACCCTGAAGACCAACCATAAGTATAGGAACAGGTGCCGGTGCGTTTAGATCAATGGTTTTGGCATCGCCGCCGAGCATCTCAACCATTTGATCATTGACGATCTTGACGACCATCTGACCCGGCGTAACTGACTTGACAACTTCTTGTCCGACAGCCGCGTCTTTTACCTTGGCAATAAAATTCTTAACTACCGGCAGAGCGACATCCGCCTCGAGGAGCGCAAGACGTACTTCACGCATAGCTTCATCAACGTGAGTTTCGCTTAATGCGCCACGCCTTTTCAGCTTGTCAAATATACCACCTAGTTTATCACTTAAACTATCGAACATATCGCTCTCTTAATTTGGTTGCCTCAATTTAGCCAAATGAATTTTTCATAACAAAAACACACCAGTGGGCGAACCTTCGCTGACTGGTGGGCATCCTCGGACACATGTTATGTAACATCCATTGGGAATGGGCGGAAAATATGAGCATTTGCGAGAAGAGTCAAGTTCTTGTTTACGCATTCTTCAAAAAATGCAATAAGTCTCCTTAAATTTTAACAATAATCACTATCGGATCTATAGAAAATGACCCTTAACCGGATTAAATTTTTAGTAAGCCTACTGGCAATCTCGATTGTTTCCATCGGACCAATTCAAGCCAATGCTGGCGTTGACGGCAGCCCTTTTGAGGGGTCATATATCGGCTTTCTCACCACAAAATCCACCTTTTCGATGACAGCTAGCAATCTTGTTCTTGATACCATTGATGAGCCAAGTGCATTTGGCTCGATAACAAGCTCTACATCCAAAAACAGTTATGGTGGCGGTCTGTTCGCAGGTTATGGTCTAAGTTACGGACCCGTTTATACCAGTGCCGAAGCCGGATTTGTCGTCGACAAGGGAAATACAATACTTAGCGATGGCACCAACACAATAAAATTTTCTCAGAGCAACACTTTCGAGCTGAATGTTCGTGCTGGCTTCCATTTAACAGAAAATGCCCTTCTATTCGGACTGGTCGGTTACTCTGGTTCAAACATCAAATCACACGGAATCAATGGACGAAGCGAGGCCATATCCGGCGCAAGCTATAACAAGCGCTTGACCAGTCTTCGATATGGTGCTGGAATAGAGTTGGCCTTATTTGAAAATATCGCTCTTAGAGGTGAATATACGAGAACAAAAATAAGTAGTGACACTTATCTTGATGGCTCAAATCAATTCAGCATTTCGCCAAAAACATCACGCATTATGCTCAGTGTCGTTTTGCACATGTATTAATCCGACATATCCAAGAAAAGGTAAGGCAGTAAATGATTAAAATCAGTGCGAGAAATTTCAACATGCTTTTGGGCATGGCGCTTTTCACAATCATGATTTTACTGCCAGCACCTTCCGGTATGAGCGATAGCGCCTGGAAGGTTGCCGCGGTTACTATACTCTTGGCTTATTGGTGGTCCACGGAAGCAATCCCTGTGCCCGTGACATCGCTTTTACCTGTTGTTTTGTTCCCAATGCTCGGCATATCGTCAATTGGCGCAGCGACAACCCCCTATGCGGCTCCTACCATATTTCTGCTAATGGGCGGCTTTATCATGGCCACGGGACTTACGAAATGGAACCTTCATCGCCGAATAGCGCTGATGGTTCTGGTTCGGGTTGGAAACAACCCAACAGCGTTAATTGGTGGTTTCATGGCTGTTACCGCAATGATCTCCATGTGGATAAGCAACACCGCGAGCTCCTTAATGATGATCCCAATAGCCCTTTCCATGGCCAGCGAAATCGTCAAGGAAAAGAATGAAAAGACACTTGGATTTACTCTTTGTCTGGTGTTGGGGATCGCTTACGGCGCCAATATTGGTGGCTTTGGAACACCCATTGGTACACCGCCAAACTTACTCGTTATTGCGTTCATGAAGACAAACTATGGAATAGATGTGAGCTTTTTGTCCTGGATGTCCATCGGAATTCCGACAGTGATCGTGATGCTGCCAATCGCCTGTTTTGTCCTGACAAAATGGGCTCACCCGTTTGATTTAAGCAAAAATTCATTGGCACAGGATCTATTGCAGAGCGAGCTAGACGAAATGGGGCCGATGTCTGTGCCGGAAAAAAGAATGGCTATGCTGTTTTTCTTTGTCGCCTGTGCGTGGATATTCAGAACGCCAATACAAAAAAACCTCGAGATACTTCTCTGGCTTAGTGACACGCTTATTGCGATCGCAGGAGCGATTATTATTTTCATGGTCCCTTCCAGCGTTAACGAAAAGAATAAACGTATGCTGCTCGACTGGAAAACGGCTGAAAAGCTTCCATGGGGGGTTTTGCTGCTGTTCGGTGGAGGCTTGAGCCTCGCTGCAGCCGTTCAATCAAGTGGCTTAGCCGTTTGGATTGGAAATGAGTTGGCAGCGGTTGCTGTCTTTGATCTGATTGTCACTATACTTATTCTTGTAACGATCGTGGTTTTTCTCACCGAACTTACAAGCAATACAGCCACGACCGCAACCCTGCTCCCTATTATGGGCGCCCTAGCGGTCGCGTCCGGACTTGATCCAATGATTTTATTTGTTCCACTTGCAATATCGGCCAGTTGTGCTTTTATGCTTCCTGTGGCGACCGGGCCAAATGCGGTTGTATTTTCCAGCGGTGAAGTGACCATTCCTCAAATGGCAAGTGCTGGGTTCAGACTTAATCTTTTCGCAATCTTCGTTGTCACTGGACTAAGTTATGTGCTGGTTCCGATTATTTTTGGATAAAGGTTGGATTTTAAGCAGAATCAGCCCATATAGTAGCTTATGACTGATAGTAAAGCGAAGGTCGTTACGTTCGGCTGCCGGCTAAATACATACGAATCCGAGATTATTAAGGAGCACGCAGGAAATGCGGGGCTGACGGACGCGTTTATTTTTAATACGTGCGCTGTTACAGCAGAGGCAACGAGGCAGGCTAAACAATCCATTCGCCGCACCCGCCGCAATAATCCAGATGCAAATATCATCGTTACGGGCTGCGCCGCGCAAATTGATCCCAAACAGTTTTCAGATATGGCGGAGGTGGACCAGATTCTAGGTAACGAAGAAAAGCTAACCGCTCGCAGCTATCAGGACTTCGGCGTGTCAAAGTCAGAACGTGTCGTCGTCAATGACATTATGTCCATCAAAAAAACCGCCCCTCAATTAATTGATGGTTACGAGGAACGCTCGCGGGCTTTTGTCCAGGTTCAAAACGGTTGCGATCACAGGTGTACGTTCTGCATTATTCCTTACGGCCGTGGCAATAGTCGTTCCGTTCCCGCCGGTGAAGTCGTTACCCAAATTCGAAAGCTGGTGGATAACGGTTATCAGGAAGTGATTATCACTGGCGTTGACATCACGTCTTACGGTCCCGACTTGCCCGGCAATCCAACACTGGGAACACTGTGTCAGCAAATTCTTAGGAACGTGCCTGATTTGCAACGCCTGCGCCTGAGTTCGATCGATAGCATTGAAATTGACGAAGCTTTGTTTGACATCATAACCAGTGATAAGCGTATGATGCCGCATCTTCATCTGTCACTGCAGGCAGGCGACAATATGATCCTCAAGCGCATGAAACGACGGCACAACCGCGAAGATTCCATCGAATTTTGCAATGCCGTTCTTAAAGCGCGACCAGATGTGGTTTTCGGAGCAGATATTATCGCCGGATTTCCCACAGAGACCGAGGAAATGTTTGAAAATTCAATTCGTTTGGTTGAGGATTGCAATCTTACCTATCTACATGTATTCCCCTATTCCGAACGCGAAGGAACCCCGGCGGCAAAAATGCCTCAACTTGACCGCAGCATCCGTAAAGAGCGCGCTGCACGTCTACGGGCTTTGGGCGAGAAAAAAGTAGATCAAATGCTCAACAACACCATCGGCAAAGAAGTGAGCATTCTAATTGAGAAAAATATCAAGGATGAGCAGTCGTCAATTGGTCATACGGAACATTTCGCCCCCGCCAAAATAGTTGGCGCCCACACCATAGGGGATATTGCAAATGCACGCGTCACGGGCTATCAAGATGGCATACTTATTGCGGAAAATATTGAATGACGGATGAAGAACAAAAGATCGGTTGGTTTGGCCGGCTAAAACAAGGACTCAAGAAAAGCTCAACCGCACTGACCGAAGGCATCACAAGTATTTTCACTAAAAAGAGACTTGATGCATCCACGCTCGAGGAGCTGGAAGATCTGCTGATAATGTCCGATCTTGGCGTGGCTGTGAGCGCTAGGGTGTGCGATAGACTTGCAAAAAATCGTTTTGATAAATCCATATCAGCAGAAGAAGTGCAAGTCGCCTTGGCCGAGGAAATCGGCGAGATCATGGAGGATGTTGCCAAGCCTCTCGTGGTTTGCGGCGAGCATTCTCCGCATGTGATCCTGATGGTCGGCGTCAATGGCGCGGGAAAAACGACCACCATTGGCAAAATGGCCAAACAGTTTAAAACCCAGGGCAAAAGCGTAATGCTCGCTGCCGGTGACACCTTCCGTGCCGCCGCCACCGAACAGCTGCAAATCTGGGGCCAGCGCAACGATGTTCCAGTGGTCAGCGGAAAGGAAGGCTGCGACGCAGCAGGTCTTGCTTATGATGCAATCGAACAAGCCCGCGCCACCAACACCGATATCTTGATGATTGACACGGCGGGAAGGCTACAGAATAAGAGCCATCTAATGGATGAGCTTAAAAAGATCATTCGCGTGATCAACAAATTTGATAATACGGCACCCCACGACACGATACTGATTTTGGATGCGACAACCGGCCAAAATGCCGTGCTGCAAACAGAGGTCTTTCTTGAAATGGCCGGAATTACCGGACTTATTATGACCAAGCTTGACGGCACTGCCCGTGGCGGTGTGCTTGTGGCGTGCGCCGAAAAATTTAAACTGCCGATCCACGCCATTGGGGTCGGAGAAGCCATCGACGATTTACAGCCGTTTAATGCGGCTGATTTTTCCAAGATGCTTGTAGGCGTTGATGTAAACCAGAAAGAAAATGAGAAATGAACCAAATTATAAAGCTGTTTATTGAAATTGGACCAGTGATCGTTTTTATTACAGCGAACAGTTACTACTCCGACGAAAGTGGTGTTGGAGGTGCTATTCCCGCCACCAAAATTTTTATCGTAGCGATGATTATTTCGATGATATGTTCAAAAATATTTCTTAAGAAAATAACTGCCATGTTGTGGGCTTCGAGCGTTCTTGTTGGTCTTTTTGGTGGGTTAGCAATTTATTTTGATAACGAAATCTTCATCAAACTAAAACCAACTATTTTATATGGATTATTTTCCATTCTGTTGCTCGGCGGTGTTTTGACAGGCAGAGCATTTATTAGAAACGTGTTAGAGGCTGGTTTCCCCCCAATGGAAGATATAGCTTGGATGAAAATGAGCCGTAACTGGGGATTATATTTTCTTGGTTGCGCACTTCTCAATGAATATATTTGGAGAAATTATTCATTTGAGGATTGGTTGTGGGCAAAGCTTTGGGTATTTATTCCACTAAGCTTTGTTTTTGCCATGGCGCAAATGCCGATAATAACGAAACATTTGCTCGAAGAAGAAAACGAAGAGAATTAAATACTGATGTCCACGATTTGACCAAGCTTCTCAAACGCTGGCTGATTGGATGAAGAGGATGACGGCTTAAAGCTCTCACGCAGGTTCAAATCTGTTTGTTTTGCATCATCACCATCAACATCGTCATTGCGCTCCAGCTTTTGCAAATTCTTGAGACGAATATCATCCTGTATTTTCTTGAGCGCGTCACGATTTTGTTGAATAAGCTCATCACGCTCTGATTTGCGCGCAGCAATGCGGCCGTCGCGACTGTCTGCAAGCTTCTTTTCCTGTTGATCGTCACGCTGTACCTGTTGCTGTTGCTTTGACGCATCAAGCAGGGACGTTAGGGAGACAAGTGTCTGTGACTGTGAACCAATTTTCATTACATTAACCAATTTAAAAAGCCCACAACCCCATTGGAGTTGTAGTTTCTAGACGTTCTGCCTATTTGGAAAATGTCTCTATTCTGCGACGTTGGGTGGTATTTTACTGTAGATTCGTTAATTTTTCTAGTTCTTTTTTCAAAATAGCTTTTTGTTCATCTGGCGCATTATCCACAGCACTCTGCATGGCGCCTATAGCATCTTGCCGTTGACCAAGAACCGTATAGGCTCGTGAAAGTCTCAACCAGCCTTCTATATTACCGGGATTTTGCGCCTGTTTTTCCGCAAGTTGCAGAACCATTTGATGAATAAGTTCCGCCTGCTCACCCTCGCCCATATTCTGAATGGTCTCTGCTTGTTCAGCCGATATTGACGGCGCTCTTGTTTCTGGAAGACCCTGAGCAGTTCCGAGTTCGCGCCCCGCACGGTTAGCCCAAAAATCCACAAGTGGCTTAAGCGGACTTTCAGCGTCCAGACCTTTGCTTATCTCTAACCAGTCACGGTGGGCAATCTCAATATTGCCAGCCTGATAATCCGCGAGCGCAAGATAATATTTCGGCCCCGGATGATCCGGCTGCATTTTTGCTGCCCGGTTCAGGACCACAAGAGCAGCTGGTGTTACCCGTTCTTTGGAGGCAACGATCAAACTTTCACCGTACATCAGCTGAAGGTCAAAACTTTCCGGATCAATGGCTTGCGCCTGGTAGAGGGCCTCAGCCGCTGATTGAAAATTCCCAAGGCTCATTTCGAGGCGCGACAGATAAACAAGACCCTGAGCGTCAGGTGCTCTATCCGCAAGCTGGGCGACAAGTTGTTCACGAAGCTTTAGGGTATTTTGATACTCTTCTGCCTGCTCCCCTTCCATGCGGGCTTCCTGTGCAAGACTTCTTGGATAGTCTGGCATAGACGGCGTTCCCAAGACCGTATAAAGCACGGTCGACATCAAAAGCGTTACCAGCATGACGAAAGCAACAATGTTGTTTGGCGCTTCTTCAGAAATCACCGCTTGTTCCTGTGAAGCCGCCAATAAAATACGTCTCTCAATTTCAGTCCGTGATCTTTTGGCTTCGTCTTCGTTTACAAGGCGGCGCTCAAGGTCGTTCTCCAACTCTTTTAGCTGCGCTTTATAGACATCTATGTCGGGCTTTCTTAGCTGCGCATTCCGTGCTCTTTTAAAATAAGGAATAAGCAGGATCAATATAGCGACAATGCTGAAAAGTATGAGGGGAACAATGTACATTAGCCATCAGCCCCTTCATCAAGTAACGCCTTCAGCCTTTTTTCCTCGGCCGCACTTAGCGGCGGTGCAGCGGCAGCGATTTTTCGCCCCGTCTGATTTCGGTAAACAACAAAAAAACCAATCAATAGCAATAGTAGTGGCGATAGCCACAATATTATCGTCGCCCCATCAAATGGTGGTTTTAAGAGAACCCAATCACCGTAGCGGTCAGTCATATAATGCAGCACTTCATCATCACTATCCCCAACCATAATTCGTTCCCGAACAATGATACGAAGGTCCTTGGCCAGTGCCGCATCACTATCGACAATCGACTGATTTTGACAGACCAGACAGCGAAGCTGTTTCATAATTTCCTGCGCCCGTGCTTCTTGGGCTGGATCAGCAAGCGGCTTTTCATCCACCCCAATCGCCAGCGCTGCAAAAGTCATCACAATGAATAGGGTTATGCTTAAAAGGATCCTCATTGGCCGACACTTTCGATTATGGGCATGACTTTATCTTCAAATTCCATTTCGTGGATCGGACCAACATGCTTATAACGAATAATACCGTTTTGAATGACGTAGGTTTCCGGCGCTCCGTAAAAACCGAAATTGATGGCAACGCGCCCATCTTCATCTGCGCCGAGTTTATAATAAGGATTGCCCTGCTCTTTAATGAAGCGGTTGGTATCGCGGGCTTTATCTTTGTAACTAACGCCATAAATTTTGTAGCCACGATTTTTAAGTTTCATCAAAAACGGATGCTCCACGTAGCAAGGCGCACACCAAGAGGCAAAGAAATTAATAATCACTACTTCGTCTTCAGCCGCTATATCTGCCGATGAAAAACTTTCTTCCTCTCCACCGACCACAGGCAATGAGAATTCAGGAACCGGGTCATTAATTAGTTCGGACGGAATATTGCCCGGGTTTAAGCTGAGTCCAACAAAAAGAGCCAAAGAAATAGCGCAAAAAATGGCGAACGGAATAAATTTGTTCATCTAATTCATCCTCTTCTTCGCTGTGCCCATTCGAAAACGCCGATCACTCAATGAAATAAGGCCACCAAGAACCATTATGGCAACGCCGCCCCAAAGCCAGGTTTGCAGTGGCTTATAGTAAAGGCGCACGGCCCATTGATCGTAAGCTTTGTTATTGGCTTCACCGATCACAACAAAAAGATCGCCCATAATGGTGCTGTAAATTGCCGCTTCGGTTGTTGGCATGGGCGGTGTCATATAAAGACGCGCTTCCGGTTCAAGGGTCGTAACCGCCTCACCGTTCTTGCTTACATCAAATATACCCCTTACCGCCGTGTAATTGGGGCCAGTAATACCGCGTGTGTCCTCAAAGGTAACGGTGTAGCCACCGATGGTTGTCTGATCACCGTAAGTCATGATATTTTGCTGCTCGCTGCCCCAATAAGAGGAGCCTGCCATACCGAGTACCGCAACCGCAAGGCCGAAATGGCCAAGGCTCATTCCCACTGATGCTCTTGGTTGTCGTATTATTCGCTTAAGTGAGTTTGCTTTAAAAAGCTTCACCCTTTCGGCCCATTCATAGAATGTTGCCGCCATTAACCACAGACCAAGGCCCAACCATACCGCCGCCATCATCTCGCCGCCGCCCGCAATATAAAAGAACGCTAGCGCAGCCACCAGTGACGCGGCAAAAACAAATCCAAGTCTTGAAACTATGCCCGACAGATCAGCCCGTTTCCAACTTGCCATTGGCCCGAGGCCCATCACCAAAAGCAGTGGGATCATCAAAAAGCCGAACGCAAGATTAAAGAATGGCGCGCCAACCGTAATTTTATCACCTGTAAGCGCGTCACGGAGCAACGGATAAAGAGTACCAAACATCACAACCAACGCCGCTACGGATAGCAGTAGATTGTTAATCACCAGCATACTTTCCCGGCTGATGGGCGCAAACAGTCCGCCCGGTTGCAGCTTATCCGCCCTAATCGCGAAGAGAAACAGGCTGCCGCCAATCACCACAAAAAGAAAAGCGAGAATAAAAACACCGCGCTCAGGGTCAGTGGCAAATGCATGAACGGATGTCAGAACCCCGCTTCGGACAATGAATGTTCCAAGCAGACTAAAGGAAAAAGCAATGATCGCCAGCAATATGGTCCAGGCCTTGAGCGTATCACGTTTTTCAACGACGATCGCCGAATGAAGAAGTGCTGTAGCAACCAGCCACGGCATAAAGGACGCGTTTTCAACCGGATCCCAGAACCACCAGCCGCCCCAGCCAAGCTCATAATAAGCCCACCACGAGCCAAGGGTTATCCCTGCGGTGAGAAAACACCAGGCCAGCAATGTCCATGGGCGAACCCAGCGTGCCCAAGCCGCATCAACGCGACCTTCAATCAGTGCGCCGACGGCAAAGGAAAATGTCACAGATAAGCCCACATACCCCATATAAAGAAGCGGTGGATGAAACGCGAGCCCCGGATCCTGCAACAGCGGATTAAGGCCGTTTCCTTCCATGGGAAACGGATAGATACGCTCAAATGGGTTAGAGGTCAGTAGCAAGAACAAATAAAAACCAAGGCCAACCAACGCCTGAATGCTCAGCACCTTAACATAGAGCGTTTTTGGAAGCTTGCGGCCAAAGAAAGCCACCGCAGCCCCGTAAAGAGCGAGTATGAGTGCCCAAAATAAAATCGAGCCCTCATGATTGCCCCATGTAGCGGAAACTTTATAAAGCATCGGTTTTAAAGTGTGGGAATTTTTGGCCACATTGACCACAGAAAAATCGGAAACAATGAAGGCATACATAAGCGCGCCGAAGGCTATGCTGGCAAAGAAAAACTGCCCGTAAGCGGTGGGTGCCGATAACCTCATCAAACGGCCACGGCCCGTTAGCGCGCCGTAAAGCGGGAAAGTCCCCTGAACCAGTGATAAAAGGCACGCCAGAATAAGTGCATAATGCCCAGCTTCAACTATCATATATTTTCTTCTTCTTCGCCGGTATGCTGAAACACGCCGCGTTCTTTAAGGCTGTCGATTACTTCTTTGGGCATATAATTTTCATCATGCTTGGCAAGTACTTCTGTGGCGACAAATGGGCCGGCGTTATTAATTTCGCCCTCAACAACCACGCCCTGCCCTTCACGGAACAAATCGGGCAGCGAGCCTTTATAAATAACCGTCACCGTTTCAGCGCCGTCGGTAATATCAAATCGGTACGTAAGCCCGTCTTCTTCTTTAACAAAACTGTCATCAACAACAAGGCCGCCGAGGCGAACACGCTGGCCATCGGGAAGATCGCTCGCCGCCAGATCGGACGGATCAAGAAACAGACTGATGCTGTCCTGTAGTGCCGTAAGCACAAGTCCAACCGCCAGCACCAAAATAGTCATGGAGGTGAGGACGAGATAAAGTCTTTTTTTCTTACGTTTTCCAGCACGGGTAGTTGTCATGACGCCCTAATCCTGTTCTTCTATCGTTGCGAGCTTAGCTTGAAGCTCTTTAAGTTTTTTTGCGTCGGCTCTTTTATTTTTCCAGCTTGAAAAACCAAGAAGTCCGAGCAAGGCCACCACCGCACCATAACATGGCCAGACGAATACTGCATATTCACCCATCATCATTACCCGCTTCCGCAATTCTAATCTGCAGGCCTCTTATCTGACGTTTGACAATCTGGCTTTCAATGCGCCACAGCACCACAGTGACAAAATAAAGGTTGAAGGCAACGATACAGATCAATAATGGCCATAGCATGTCCGGATGGATACTGGCACCGCCCGATTTCATGATGCTGGCCGGTTGGTGAAGCGTGTTCCACCAGTCGACAGAGAATTTAATAATCGGAATATTAACCGCACCAACAAGGGCAACAATCGCCGCGACCCGGGCCGCCTTGCTGCGATCATCAATGGCTTCCCAGACTGCCATATATCCGAAATAAAGAAACAGAAGTACTAGTTCAGATGTCAGACGCGCGTCCCAGATCCAATATGTACCCCACATGGGCTTGCCCCAAAGGCTGCCGGTAAAAAGCGCCAATGCCGTAAAAACCGCACCGATCGGCGCAGCGGCACGTGCCGACTGATCCGCGAGCGGATGCTTCCAGATAATCCCGACCGCACTAGCCACGGCCATAAAACCATAACAAAACATCGACATATATGAGGCCGGCACATGGACAAAAATAATTCGGTAAGCGCTGCCCATCTGGTAGTCTTCCGGAGCAATGAACAGACCCCAATAAAGACCAACAGCCATTGAGACCACAGTGAGAATAAAGCACCATGGCATGATCATTTTGGCAATCCGTAAGAAACGGGCTGGGTTCGCGAACTTATGCATAGCACTGATCTATCCTTTTCGCGGTTCATAATCAAGAAATAGTGGAAAAAATCGACATAAATGCCTCTTTTCGGCCTTGTTATTTTGTTAACTTTTGCTATCTATACTCTAACCTTAGTTAACGTGATGAAGTAACCGTATTATGGACTTGAAAACAATAAAAAGACCGCTGAAACTTGTTGTCGGTAGTGTGATGTTCGTTGTCGGCATTATCACCGCCCCGTTTCCACTGCCTATTGGTCAATTTGTTGCTCTTATCGGTCTTAGTCTTCTCGTTTCTGAAAGCCATTGGCTGAAAACCAAAATGCAGAAACTGCGTCGCCGCCTGCCTCTTATCGGGCGCCAATTGCAACGCGTACACCCGCATATGCCCAAATTCCTCAAAAAAGTGATTGACGATACTGATCCCGTCCACTTGGCCGAGTAATCTTCGGCGGAGCACCCTATGCATAATAAAACCGCCTTCGCAGAATTACTAAAACCAAAAACTCCGATCATCCTTGATGGCGGCCTTTCAAACGAACTTGAAGCGCTGGGCATGGATCTCAATAATCCTTTGTGGTCGGCGTCCGTGCTGCAAAACAACCCTGAAGCAATCGTAAAAGCGCATTTGAACTATTTAAACTCAGGCGCCGACATTATTATCACCTCAAGCTATCAGGCATCAGTGTCCGGATTTAAAGCCGTTGGTGTGTCGGAAGATCAAGCCCGAAAGCTGATCACACTATCAGTCAGCCTTGCCGAAAAGGCGGTAAATGAATTTATGAAAGATAAACCATCCGGACAGCGCTGCCCACTGGTCGCCGCCAGCGTCGGTCCTTATGGTGCCACCATGGCCGACGGATCTGAATATCACGGAAATTACGGGCTCTCTGATCAAGCTCTCAAAGAGTTCCATCAGGGAAGACTATTACTGCTTGATCAAACCGCAGCAGATATACTGGCTTGCGAAACCATCCCAAGCATGCAGGAAGCCAAAATACTCCACGGCCTCCTATTGGATACAAGCACCCCGTCCTGGATTAGTTTATCTTGTAAGGACGGTGCACATGCCAACGACGGCACAGCAATTGAAGAGATCGCAGCATTATTCGTGGACCATACAAAGGTCTTGGCAATTGGCATCAACTGCACTGCACCACAATATGCTGACGAATTGGTTTCGCGCATCAAAAAAGTGGCCCCGGAAAAAGCAGTCATCGTCTACCCCAATTCAGGCGAACATTATGACGCCACCGACAAGACATGGCACGGCACCGTTGATCCCACCGCCTGCGCCATCGCGGCAAAATCATGGCGCAGCTCCGGCGCCATCCTCCTCGGCGGATGCTGCCGCATGGGGCCGGATCATATCAGCGCCATGAAAGAACAGTGTTCGAAATAGAGTAGCGAACCGTTCTCTTTCAACCAAAAGCGATCGTTCGTGTATATTAATAGTTTTCATCGATGAGTACCTACTAAAATTCGACGAAATTTTTCTGTCCCAAATCTATCAACCGCTGTCCCAATATCCAGAGATTATCTCTTGGGTATTCCATCGACAGTTTTCTAAAATTCATAATCTCTAAAAAATCTTCCGTCTTTTGTTGCGGGACGGAAAATTGGTGATTGGAAAATTTAATAAAAAAAACACCCTATTGATTGTGATCAATATGTGAACGGAAAATTCGGGTACAACTTTATTCAAAGAATGGGATAACTAATGGGCGGGAAAATGTGAACTTTGTAAAGACACCGCTAATGAATTTAGATTTTAAAAAAAATTGAGATCGACACTTGTTGTAGGGCTAATATGAATTTGCACCATATATAGGAACGGCATATCCAACATTCTAACGTTGTATTTTGAATTGATTGAATTTTTTGATCTTAGATAGCCCCTCGAAACCACTACCCGAAGCGGAGGGATATGGATCATCCATCTATTGATACTTTCGTTGAACGTGCACGCCTTCAAACTCCCGAGGGACTATTGTGATAGTTTCTAAATTACATTAGAATTATTATATATTATCATATATCTTCCTTTACATATTATATATTTTAAATATATTAGAATTATTCTAAACTATAAAAAGGAGCAAAGAGATGTTACGAAAAACCATACCACTGATTGTATTATTATCCATAAGTTCAGCAATTGCATTACCTGTTGGTTATGTGAACGCTCAAGAAAAAATGATTACAAATGATTATTGGTGGCCAAATCATCTAGATTTAACGCCGCTACGTCAAAATTCTGAAAAGTCCGACCCAATGGGAAAGACATTTAATTACGCAGAAGAGTTTAAAACCTTAGATCTTGAGGCTGTTAAGAAGGATCTTGAGGAGTTAATGATAACATCGCAGGACTGGTGGCCATCAGATTATGGGCATTATGGACCATTTTTTATTCGTATGGCTTGGCATAGTGCAGGTACGTACCGAACTCTGGACGGCCGTGGTGGTGCAGATGGAGGAATGCAACGCTTTGCACCGCTCAATAGTTGGCCGGATAACGCCAACCTTGATAAAGCGCGTCGTCTTCTTTGGCCGATCAAACAAAAGTATGGCCAAAAGATATCCTGGGCTGATTTAATGGTTCTTACGGGCAATGTTGCGATGGAATCCATGGGCTTCAAAACCTTGGGCTTTGCTGGAGGGAGAGAGGATGCTTGGGAGGCAGAAGATATATATTGGGGCCCCGAAGGTGAATGGCTTGCTGACCAACGATACAGTGGGGATAGAGATCTTGAGAAACCTCTTGCGGCAGTTCAAATGGGACTCATCTATGTTAATCCTGAAGGTCCCAACGGTAATCCAGACCCGTTGCTCGCGGCACAAGATATCCGTGAAACTTTTGGTCGCATGGCAATGAATGATGAAGAAACAGTGGCACTAATCGCGGGTGGGCATACCTTTGGTAAGGCTCACGGTGCGGCTGATCCTTCAAAATATGTTGATGTCGAACCAGAAGCTGCTGGTATTGAAGAACAAGGTTTAGGTTGGAAAAATAGCTATGGTACCGGTAAAGGTGCTGATACGATCACGAGTGGTTTGGAGGGAGCTTGGACATCTGCTCCAGCACAATGGTCACACATGTATCTTTCAAACCTGTTCATCTTCGATTGGGTTAAAACAAAGAGCCCCGCAGGTGCTACTCAATGGATTCCAAGTGATACGAATGCCAAAAACATGGTACCAGACGCACACGATCCAACTAAATTTCATGCTCCTATAATGTTCACTACCGACTTGGCG